>JAPPLF010000016.1 GCA_028874215.1 Acidobacteriota bacterium | reverse complement strand
CTAATGCCGGCGCGTTGCCGATCTTGCGCAGCCTCAGGCCGTTCGCAGTGGCTTCGATCTCCAATTCCGTCCCGGCTACCAGATTGAAGCGATCACGAAACGACTTCGGGACGACCACTCTCCCAGCGCGGTCGATGGTAATAATCATGGCATCATGGTGGGAATAATGGTACTTCGCGTCAAGGGGCGTCTTGGCAGGAAAGTGGAAGACTGGGGGACAGGAATGTCCCCCTTCCTGGTAGTAGACTGGGCGTCGCCGATATCGGCTGATTCGAGGTAAGGGAGATCCAGCATGAAGAAGAAGCCATTCGTCCTCACCATTCTGATCGGGCTTGTTGCGGCGGCTGTTGTGGTTGCCGCCGTTATGCTGCCCTCGTCGCACGCCAAGAAGTGGCAGGCGGGAAAGGGCTGGGGTTGGGTCTGGGGCAAGGACGACGAAGTGGGGGCGCTCAACGAGATGACCGACGCCTCCCGCCTCGCGGCCCTGAAGATGGTCCGGCAGGGAAGGGTCTTCGATCTGGGATTGAGTTATGACCGGACCTCCTACAAGTGGCCCGGGCACAGTCCGGGCGAGATCATCATGTTCCGGTCTCCCAGCGGCGTGAAAAGCCAGAAGGACATTCCGGGCGTGATCCAGGACAATCCCTCGTTGACCGCTTGGCACAGTTGTGCCCTGTTCATCAACGACAACGTGGCGACCCAGATCGACGGGCTGGGCCACGCCGTTCAGGGGAAGGACAACCACTGGTACAACGGATTCAAGGAGTCGGACGCCTCGGGCGACTGGGGCATCCGCAAATGCGACGCCACCACCATTCCCCCTATCGTGGCCCGCGGGGTCATGATCGACGTGGCCGCGTACAAGGGGATGAAGGCGTTGCCCCCCAACTACGAGATCACTCCGGCGGACCTTCAGGGCGCGCTCAAGAAGCAGGGAACCAAGCTGCAGTTCGGTGACGTGGTTCTGGTCCGGACCGGGACCACCCAGTTCTGGGGCACCTCCGGATCGGACCATGAGACCATCGACCGGCATGACTCGGCCGGCATCAATCTGGACTCGGCCCGCTGGCTGGTGGAGCAGAAAGGGGCCATCATGGTCGGCGGAGACACCAGCGGCGTGGAATACAAGCCCACGGCGGCGGACAACAAGGCTTACCGTGAGAAATACGGCTCCTTCATGCCGGTCCACAACTACCTGTTGATCGAACAGGGCGTCCACATCGCGGAGTTTCACGCCCTGGAGGAACTCTCTCGCGACGGCGTCTACGAGTTCACCTACGTCTGCACCGTGAACAAGATCCGGGGCACCGTGGCGGGGTTTGCCCTTCGCCCCATCGCCATTGTCTGAGCCTTTTCGGGACAAGGAGAAAGAAATGAGACATCAAGGAACAACATGGATCGTCGGAATGGCTCTGATGCTGCTGGCCGGAACGGCCGCGTCCGGTGGGGACGGGGGTGGGGGTCTCGCCAAAATCGGCTCCCGGACCCAGCTTTTCGTGGACGACTACATGATCCAGCACCTGTCCCATGCCAAGCAGGTGCTCAATCCGGCACAAAAGCACCCGAACAATCCCCTCATCGCCACCGACCGTCCATGGGAGGGACACTACCTCGGCCTCAGCCGCGTCTTCTACGACGAGGAGGAGGGCGTATTCAAGATGTGGTACCGGAGCAACAACGACTTCAAAGTCAAGAAGGGCGCCGACATCACCGACTACAAGTGGACCGAGAACGGCGTGGTTCGCGAAAAGGTCTGGTCGCCTGAGAGCTACAGCTTTGTAGGCAACTCCAACGGCGACGTGTGGCTGCCCCTTTTCGCCACCTCGCGGGACGGCGTGATTTGGGAGAAGCCGAGTCTCGGGAAGGTGGAATTCAACGGCTCGACCCGCAACAACATCCTGCCTGAGGAGAGCCGGGTTCCCACCTTCCGCGACCCCAATGCCACCGACCCGGCCAAGCGGTACGTCTCCCTCGGACACCGGCGCGGTACCCGTGGGAAACCGGGATTCATGCTGGACCTGTACCACTCGCCCGACGGGTTCAACTGGACGCCCTACGAGAACAATCCGGTCGTGGACACGTCTCCGGTGCCGGGAGTGTGGGGACCCACCGTATTCATGGGATGGGATCCCATCCGGAAGGTGTACGCCGCCCACATCGAGAGCTGCATCCACCGCGCGTGTCCGCTGGGGAAACGGCTCATCGGCCGGGCCGAGAGTCCCGACCTGATCCATTGGACCCGGGACCAGTTCATCGTCCTGCCCGATGAGCACGACTCGCCCGACACCGAGTTCTACGCCATGGCCGCCTTCGACTACGACGGGATCTACCTGTCCATCATCGAGATCTTCCGGACCACCAAGACCTGGCACTATCCCGAGCTGGCCATGAGCCGCGACGGACTCCACTACGAGCGCAACTACCGGGAGCCCTTCATCCGGCTGGGAGACTTCGGGGATTTCGACGAATCCACCGTCTACGTCTTTCAGGCCCCCATCGTCCACAAGGACAAGGTCCTGGTCTACTACTACGGCGGGAACTGGCGCGGCGCCGACGCCCTGCACGAGAAGGGAGACAAGGGCATCTTCGCCATCGGCCTGGCCACCGTTCCCCGGGACGGGTTCGTCTCCGTGGATGCGGGCAAGCTCCACCCCGGACGCCTGGTGACCCGGCCCGTCAGCTTCCAGGGGGACGGCCTCTACGTGAGAATGGAGGCGGCCAAGCACAACTGGGGCTCCGGCGTTCCCGAACTCCGGTTGGAGATCCTGGATTCGAACCAGCACCCGATTCCGGGCTTCACCATGGAGGACTCCGATCCGATCCGGACCAGCGGCCGTCACCGCATGAGCTGGCAGGGAAGGAAAGACGTGGGAGGACTGGAAGGTACGCCCGTACAGCTCAGGTTCCACTTCAAGAACGCCAAGCTCTTCTCCTTCCAGTTCCAGCCCTAGGATCGGCGGCATTCTTGTCGCCGACCGGGAGCGGCGGCATCCTTGCCGCCGGACACGAGCCGCGTCCTTTCTAGGCGCCGGACTCCGGTGAAGCTGGGAAACGAGGAGCATGGGGGGACAAGAAAGTCCCCCCTCCCAACATGGCAAAGGACGGAAGGGCCGGTCTCAAGCACCTGCTGACCGCCCAGTTCTTCGGGGCCTTCAACGACAACGCCTGGAAGTTGATCGTCACCTTCCTGGCGATCAAGGCCGCCACGGCGCACCTGACGCCCGGAGGCCCCGAATACCAGTCGGCGGCGCAACTCCAGACCGCCATCGCCTTCTGCGTCCTGACCATTCCCCTCATGGTCTTCTCGCTCCCGGCCGGCCTCCTGGCCGACCGGGTCAGCAAGAAGACCGTTATCGTGGCCATGAAGATGGCGGAAGTCCTGCTCATGGGCAGTGCGGCGCTCTGCCTCTACGCGGCGCCCGGATCGACGCTGTTTCCGCTGGTGATCCTGGGCTTCATGGGCCTGCAGAGCGCTCTCTTCAGCCCCGCCAAGTACGGGATCCTTCCCGAGATGCTGTCCCACGACAGGCTGACCGCCGGGAACGCGCACCTTGAGACCTGGACCTTTCTGGCCATCATCCTGGGGACGGCATCAGGCGGCCTGCTGCTTGACCTGTCGGGAGAGGCAGCCTGGTTGGCCGCGGCGGTCCTGGTTCCCGCGGCGATAGCAGGGCTTCTCATCTCCTTGCGTCTTCCCCCGGTGCCGGCGGCCCGTTCCGAAGGAGACCTGGGCGAGACCGTCCGCACCGCTTGGCGAGCCATCCGTCGGGAACGGGTTCTGGGTCTGGCCGTGGCCGGGTCCGTCGTCTACTGGACCATCGCGAGTCTTCTGGGCCAGGACATTCTGGTCTACGTCAAGTCGGTCCTGGGCCTCTCGGACACCCATGCCGGAATCCCTCTCGCCCTGTTCGGGCTGGGTGTGGGAGGCGGAAGCCTGATCACCGCCCGGCTCTCCCGAGGCAAGGTCGAGTACGGCGTGATCCCGCTGGGCGCCATCCTGATGGCAGGGAATTGCGTACTGTTGGCCCTGGCCGTGCCCGGATTCTATGGGCTCCTGGCCTTTTCGACCGGGCTGGGTGTGGCCAGCGGCATGATCATCGTGCCGCTGAACTCCCTGCTCCAATGGCGGGCTCCGGATCAACACCGGGGAGCCGTCATCGCGCTGGCCAACGTCTGGATCTTCGGAGGAATCACGGTGGGATCGCTGGGAGCGGCAGGCCTTGCCGCTCTGGGACTCTCGCCGGTATCCATTCTGCTGGTGGCGGCATTGGCGCTCTCGGCGGGGATGTTCTGGTCCGTCTCACTGCTTCCCGATGTCCTGCTTCGCCTGCTCCTGGTCCTGGCGACGCACTCCCTCTACCGGCTCCGGGTCGTGGGCAGGGACCAGGTTCCGGAGAAGGGAGGAGCGCTGCTGGTCCCCAACCACATCTCCTTCGTCGATTTCCTCCTGCTCCTCGCCGTAATCGACCGACCGATCCGATTTATCGTTCATCGAAAATACTATGAACGTTTCTACTTCAAGCCATTTATGAAGTCATTGGGGTGTATTCCCATCTCCTCGTCCGGGGGGCCGCGGGAGATTCTGAGAGCACTGAGGGATGCCGGAAAACGCCTGGACCAGGGTGAGCTGGTCTGCATCTTCCCCGAGGGGCAGATCTCCCGGACCGGCACTCTTCTCCCCTTCAACCGGGGCCTGGAACGGATTGTCCGGAACCGGCAGGCGCCCATCATTCCCGTCTACCTGGACCGGATCTGGGGCAGCATCTTCAGCTACGAGCGGAACCGGTTCGTCCTCAAGATTCCGCGGGAGATCCCGTACCACGTCACTCTGGCCTTCGGCGCCCCTCTGCCTTCCGGGACCGACGTGGGAATGATTCGCCAAGCCGTACAGGAGCTGTCCTGCGCCGCGTGGAACCGCCGTCAGGAGGGCGCCCGGCCTTTGCACCGGGCCTTCGTGCACCGGGCCAGGACGCGTCCACTGGCTCTTGCCTACGCCGACGAGAGCCGGCCCCGCCTGAACCGCATCAAGTCCCTGTCCGGCGCCGTGGCCCGGGCCCGGGCTCTCAAGTCGGAATGGACGGGACAGGAGCGAGTGGGGATCCTCCTGCCGCCGAGCGTCGACGCCGCCCTGATGAATCTGGCCTCCGCCCTGGCCTGCCGGGTGACCGTGAACCTGAACTACACCGCGGGCGCCCAGCGGATGGAGTCGGCCGTGGATCAAGCGGGGCTCAAGACCGTCGTTACCAGCCGCGACTTCTTGCAAGAGGCGAACCTGACCCCGCCCGGAAACGTCCGCCTCATCTACCTGGAGGATTTGACCGAACGCATCGGCGCCGGACTTCGGGCCACCAGCTTGGCGGCCGCCCTGCTTCTTCCTTCCCTCTGGCTGGAGAAGCTGTGCGGCGCCACCCGTGTCCCCGGCGCCCACGACCTCATGACCATCATCTTCAGCAGCAGCGGCGCGGGAGACCCCAAGGGCGTGATGCTCACCCAGTTCAACCTGGATTCCAACATCACGGCGTTGGAACAGGTCCTGCGGACGAGACCGTCGGACCGGGTCCTGGGCATCCTGCCCCTCTTCCAGTCCTTCGGCGCCATGGCCTTCTGGTTCGCGGCTAAAAACGGCCTGGCTCTGCCCCTGCACCCCGACCCGCTGGACGGTCCGGCCGTGGGGCGGCTGGTGGAGCGCTACCGGGTGAGCATCTTGCTGGCCGCTCCGGCCTCCCTGCGGATCTACATGCGTTTGTGTTCTCCCGGGCAGCTCGGTTCGCTGCGGTTGTTGTTGACCGGCGCCGAGAAGCTGCCGCAAGAGCTGGCGGCGGCCTTCCAGGAACAGTTCGGACTGCGGCCGCTGGAGGGTTACGGGACCGCCGAATGCGCCCCAGTGGTCTCCGTAGGCGTCCCCGACTACCGGGCGCCCGGCTTCTTCCAGCTCGGCTCCCGGCCGGGTCACGTGGGCCAGCCGCTGCCCGGCGTGGCGGTGCGGGTCGTGGACCCGGAGAGCTTCGAGCTCCTGCCGCCGGGGACTCCCGGAATGTTGCTGGTCAAGGGACCCAACCTGATGCGCGGTTACCTCGGACGGGACGACCTGACGCGGAAGGCGATCCGGAACGGATGGTACGTGACCGGCGACATCGGCCTGGTGAGCGAGGACGGCTTCGTGAAGATCACCGAACGCCGCACCCACCGGGAGCAGGAGCAGGCTGCTATCCGATAAAGACGTACTTGGCGACAAAGATCACCGCCAGGACGTCGACCAGCCAATGCACCTCGTCGCCTCGGCCGCTCAACCGCTTGACGATGGGATAGGAGATGAACCCCAGAGCCAATCCGTCGGCGATGCTGAAGGTCAGCGGGATGGCGATCAGCGTGAGGAAGGCCGGCACCGACTCCGAGACGTCATTCCACCGGATCCGCGCGGCGGCGCCCATCATCAGTACGCCGGTCACCACCAGCGCCGGGGCGGCGGCGAACGTGGGCACCGACTGAACCAACGGCGTCAGGAACAACGCAGCAGCGAACAGACCACTGACCACGACGCTGGAAAAACCGGTGCGGGCGCCGGAGGAGATGCCGGCGGCGCTCTCGATGTAGGTGGTCACCGTCGACGTCCCGATGACGCTGCCGCAGACGGTTCCCACCGAATCGGAAAGCAGCGCGCGGTTGGCTCGCGGAAGCCGTCCCCGCTCGTCCAGGAAACCGGACCGCTCGGATAACCCCAACAGCGTCCCCATGGTGTCGAAGAGGTCCACGAAGAGCAGGGCGAGGATCAGCTCGATGAACGCCGGGTTCAGCGTCTGGGGCAGGTAACGCACGGCTTCGCCGAAGAGATTGACGGGCCAGACCGGCATGCTGACCAGACCGGTGGGCCACGGCGTTGCCCCGAAGATCATGGCCAGCAGGGTCACTCCCATCATCCCGAGCAGGATCGCTCCCCGGATTCCTCGCGCCATCATCACGCCGATCGCCAGGAGCCCCAGAAGGGCCAATCCGACGGACCAGGAACGGACGTCGCCCAGGCTCACCAGAGTGGCTTGATTGTCGACGATGAGTCCCGCGTTCTTCAGTCCGATGAACGCGATGAACAGACCGATCCCGGCCGCCACCGCTCTTTTCAGGGTGTCCGGAACCGCGTTGATGATCGCCTCGCGGACCCGCAAGACGGTCAGCAGCAGAAACAGCAGCCCCGAAGCCAGGACCACGCCCAGGGCCAGCTTCCAGTCCACCCCCATGCCCAGGACGATGGTGTAGGCGAAAAATGCGTTGAGGCCCATTCCGGGAGCCAGGGCGAAGGGGTAGTTGGCCAGGAGGCCCATCAGGAGCGTGGCCAGGGCGGCGGCCGCACAGGTTGCGAACAAGAGCTCCCCGAGCATGTCCTTGCCCAGGGCATCGGACAGGATGGCGGGATTCACGACCACGATGTAGGCCATGGTCATGAACGTGGTCGCGCCGCCGGTCACTTCGATCCGCCAGTTCGTGTTTTCCTGCTCGAACTTGAAGAATTCAGCGATTTTGTTCATTGGAGTCTTATATCAAGGAATAATAGATAGATACCTATGGAATAGGGTGATTTTCCAGGGGGGACAGTCTTGCCTCCCGCTTCGTCGCCGATTGGAAACCGGAGTACGGGGGGACTAAAAGTCCCCCCTCCTATTGGCTCATTGGTAGGTGATGGAGACCGAGTCCAGGACCGGGGAATTGGCGGCGCCGGGACTGAGGAGGCTGGCCTTGTATTGGATCCAACGGGCGCCGTCGCCGGGGTTCGGAAGCTGGGCGCCGGACTGTTTGTAGTAGTTCTCCGGGCCGGCCGGTCCCATCCAGGAGGCTGACTCCAGGCCCTCCCGGGTGGCGGCCCAACGCACCTGGAATTCCAGGCCGGTCCGGAACGGGGTCTCCCCGTCCCAGGTGAGGGTTCCCAAACGCTCCACGGAACCGGCGTCGAAGGGCGGAGAAATATAGTCGTAACGATGGCCCCGATCATAGGCGTGACCCGGATCGGAGGCAAGGTGGTGGGGCCCCAGGACCGGCAGGGAGGTCCGGCGCTCGGTGGAGAACCCCTTCGGCCCTCCCCAGTAGAGAAAGGCGTCGTTCCTGTGGTTGCCCTGCTTGGAGTGGCAGGCGAAAAGGATGTCCACGTGGCCGTCCAGGTCGAAGTCGTTGGCGAGGACCCCCGAAGCGGAGTTGCTGGGAATCTCCATCTTGCGCGAAGGGTCGAACCCGGAGGGGCCGTTCCAGTAGATCCTGGAGGGGTGGCTGCGGGTATATCCGGCATGGTAGCTGCTCAGGACCAGGTCCAGGAATCCGTTCCCGTTCAGGTCGGCCACCGCGGCCGAGGAATTGCCCACTGAAGGCAGGATGGTCCGGTTCGTTTCGGAATAGCCATCGGAACCGCCCCAGTAGATGAAGGTGTCCCCCTCCGCAGAGCCGCCGAAGGACCGGGATTTGCCCGGCGCCGGATCCCGGTCGTAGAGGTTGCTGGCGATCACGTCCAGAAAGCCGTTTCCATCCAGATCGGCCACTTCCACGCCGACCGAAACCCGGGAGGGCAATTCGGTCCTGCGCTCATTGTCGAATCCCAGCGGACTGTTCCAGTAGACCACCACCTTGTTCAGGGTCCCGCTGAAGATCACATCGATCCAGCCGTCACGATTCAGGTCGCCGATGGTGTGCTCCCGGATGCTGCCGATCCGGAAGATGAAGCGGTTACCGTTCGAGAATCCCTCCGGGCCGCCCCAGTAGAGCCTGGTGGCCTCGGTACCCGGGCGCCACTGGGTGAAGACGGCGTCCAGGTACCCGTCCCGGTCGAAGTCGGCGAGCCGTGAAGAAAAGCTGTTGCCGGTCGCCAGAACGGCCCGATTGGACCCGGAGTACCCGGAAGCCGATCCCCAGTAGATGGTCGGACCCGGATTCTCCCCGTAGACGCCAGGAAACAGGAGATCCACATGGCCGTCCCGGTTGATGTCTGCGCTGGAACAGTATCCGTTGCCTGTGGGCAGCAATTGCCGGCGAGACGGCTCGAATCGCCCCTTGGGTCCGCCCCAGTAGATGTAAGCCGGGATGCCGTGGGTGGTGTCGGCGGCATGGACGAAGACCAGGTCCTTGCTGCCGTCTCCGTCCAGGTCTCCCGCCTGGACCCCGGTGGCCTCGAACGTGGGCAGCTCGGTTCGCCACTCGGGCGAGTAGCCCTCCGGGCTGCCCCAATAGACGTACGCGGGGGGTTTTCCGTGAGGCTGCCCGCCTTGCTGCGAGAAGACCAGTTCGAGGTAACCGTCCTCGTCCAGGTCCTCCACCAAGCAGCGAGTCGGCGCCAGCGTGGGAATCGATGTCCGCCGATGGGAGCGATAGCCATCAGGAGCTCCCCAATAGATGAAGGAGACCAGACCCGACTTGTTGGCGAAGACCAGGTCGGCGTGGCCGTCCCGGTTCAGGTCTCCCACGGCGACGTCGGACGCTCCCACGGTGGGCAGCAACGTCCTGGAATCGACCGAATAGCCGTCGGCCGAGCCCCAATAGATGAACGAGGGCACGCTCACCGTGTCCACGATGTTGTACATGCCCATCTCCCGGGTCTTGAGCCGGTAGGAGTTGGCCAGGACGATCTCCGGAAAGCCGTCCCCGTTGAGATCGGCGGCCTCGACCGCCGAAGAGCGGTCGCCGGGCAGATGGACCGCCGCGCGGCTGGTGTAGTCTCCGTCTGCCGTACCCCAGTAGAGTAGGGCCCCTCCCTCCGCGTCCGTGTTCCCTTCGTTGGCGAAGACCAGGTCCAGGTGTCCGTCCCGGTCCAGGTCGGCCACCTTCACGTCCCGCCCGTTCACGGTCCGCAGGACCTGCCGCCGTTCGGCGGAATAACCGTCCGGCGATCCCCAGTAGACGAAGGACTCATTGTGCGGGTCCACCGTCACGTGGTAGTCCAATCCGCTGTTGGCGAAGACGATGTCCTGGTGTCCGTCCCGATTCAGATCCTCCACGGCCACCGCGCGAGCGCCCCGCGTGGGAAGGCCGCTGCGGTCGGAGGCCTTGGGACCTCCCTTGGCGCCGCGGTAGATGAACGATTCCAGGTCGGTGCGGGTCCCGTTGAAGTTGTTGGCGACGATCAGCTCGGCTTGGCCGTCCCCGTCCAGGTCGGCCACGGCGCCGTCATGGCCCCCATTGGTGGGCAGGCGGCTGCGGCGCTGGGTCGAGTATCCCTCGCCTCCCCCCCAGTAGATGAACAGGTCCGCCCGCTCGTGGGGATCGTGGTCATTGGGGAAGATGATGTCGACGCGTCCGTCCTGATTCAGGTCCAACAGCTTGATCAGGACCACCTCTCCTTGAGCGGTGACGTAGGTGTTGACTCCCCCGTCGCTGAAGCTCCCATCCGCAAAGTCGAGGAAGGAGGATGTCGTCCAGACCTTTTCTTCGGCGGCGAGAGGCGCGACGCTCCAGGTCAACGTCAGTATGGCCAACATCCGAATCGAAGCCGATTGGATCGAGTTCCCAAGGCTCATGGTGGTTTTTCCTTTCTGTCCGGAACTGAATGCCTGTGGCGGATAGTCTACACCGGAGAGGAGGGGGGACCGTTAGTCTCCCATTCTTCTTTCGCCCGTCCGCTTGCTGCCCTATTGTGCCTCTGGAGTTCGCCGATCGGAAATCGCCGCTTCTATTCGCCGACCGTAAATCGCCGCTCCCCGCGACTTTGGAACCGGGAATCCTCCCCAAACGCGCAAGACCTGACCAGACATCGTTCCCTCGATGGCCTGGACATAAGCCTCCGCGCACTGCTCCGCCGTCACCGCCCCCCGTCGTTCATGTCCAGGCTCAACCACGGGGCCCGGGCTCACGACGTTGATTCGAATGCCGCGAGGCCAAAACCGGGCCGTGTGTTCCACATAGGTTTCAAGCGTTGCATTGAACGGTCCCGTGGCGATGCCCTTCCGGTTCGAGTAGTGGCTCAGGAATCCGCTGGTCAACGTAAACGAGCCGCCGTCTCGAATCGTCGGTTGCCCCAACGTCATTAACCGGATCTGGGACAGGAACTTCCGTTCGAAGCCGTAGCGAAAGTCATCATCGGACAATTCCTCATACGGGAGGAATCGACTGTCGCCGCCCACGGCTGACACGAGCGCATCGTAGCTTCCCACTGTCGCGAACATGCTGCGCACCGACTCCGGATCGGTGTAGTCACACTGCACGTCGCCATCGACCAGCCCGACTCGAACCACTTGATGATTGGCGGATACGGCCCTGTCGACGCCACGACCGATCTTGCCGGATGCTCCGACGAGGATCACTTTCATCTGAACTTCCCCAATCAGACGGATCGGGTGATGCCTCCATCGACCCGAATGTTCTGTCCCGTGATGTAGGCGCCGCCGTCGGAGGCCAGAAAGAAGATGACGTCGGCAATCTCTTCCGTCGTTCCGTAGCGTCGCAGCGGGATGCGGTCGCGATACTCCGGATTCTCGGGGAAATTGTTGATGAACCCGGGAAGAACATTGTTCATACGAATGTTGTCCGCGGCGTACTTGTCTGAAAACAGTTTTGCAAACGCCGCCAATCCGGCCCGGAACACCCCGGAGGTCGGAAAGGCAGGTTCGGGCTCGAATGCGGCGAAGGTGGAGATGTTGAGGATCGCACCACGTTTCTGACGCTGCATGATGGGAGTCACCAGGCGTGTCGGACGAACGGCACTGAGGAAATAGACCTCCATCCCCAAGTGCCAGTCGTCATCAGAGAGCGCGAGGATCGGCGCTCTCGGACCGTGTCCCGCGCTGTTCACCAATACATCGATCCGGCCCCACTTTTCCATGGTGAGATCCACGAGGCGCTTCAGGTCGTTGTTGGATCGATTAGAGCCCGTCACACCGACGCCGCCGAGTTCCGTAGCCAGGGCTTCCCCTTTGCCCGAGGAAGACAGGATGGAGACGCCGAATCCGTCAGCGGCAAACTTCCTTGCCGCAGCGGCTCCCATGCCGGTTCCGCCAGCGGTGACGACCGCTACTTTCCTTTTGTTGTCAATTTCTGCATTCATGAATTCTCTTTTACCCGATTGGAGGGGGGCCCAGGAGGGGCGACATGTAGTCCCCCACACCCCGAAGTAACGGCGGCAGGAGAGCCTTCACTCCCGACTCCGCGTATCGTGAACCGGCTTTCGCCTGAACATCGTGGCAGGCCGTACCCGCGAACGGGATCTTGCGGGCGTGGCGGGTGCCTAGCCTCCTTTGGCCAGGCGGTGCGTTCCGAAATTGAAAAAGTGGGCTGTTCGCCGTTGCCACCAGGTCACGGCTACCTGCTCTTTCTCGTCGGCGTAACCCATTGCTCGCAGAAGGTCATTGTGGCAGAGCACGTCGAGCACTTGCATGACGGGAGGTTCCAAGGCCTCCAGATCCAGACGTTCCTGGGTGACGGCCATGACCGTCTCCTCGGAGTCATCGGCGCGGAGCCGCTTTTCGAGCAGTGTGAAGTCCCTGACGAACTGGGCATGTTGGGTCGCCTTGACGGCAAAGGCGAAGACGAGCTTGAGGCTGGAAACGAGCGCAACCCCTAGTCCCAATCCCAGAATCCACGACGGACGGTCCTGGACCGCCAGAGCGACCGTTCCGGAACCGAACAGCAGCAGCAGGAAATTGGTCCATCGATTCACGCCCTCGAAGAACGCTTGGCGTCTGGAATGGTAGCGGATCGAGCGGCGGACACCGAAAAGGAGAACATCGTATTCGTAGGTCTTCATGTCTTCACGGCTCCTCATGCCGGCCTCGGGATCAGGAGCCGACCTTTCCCGAGCCCTTGCTCCCTCCAGGTTAGTCCGCTGACGGGGAAGACACGGTGTCGTGGACCGGTACGTCCTGGGACCGGTTGACGGCGGTTGGGAGCCTTTTTCCCGGAGGCGGCTGCCTTCCTGCCCGCCCGCCGTTTGGGTCTCCCCGCCGAGGTCGTCTTTTCGGCGCTCACAAGGCTGCGTCGGTCGCCAGTATGTTCGAGGAGGCCAGGAGAAATCCACACCGCCTGACCCGGCACCCGTTCTCCTCCGCTACCCGAACCCGTGTCTGACTCCCTAATCGGTTCGAGAACATGAGGCCGCGGCAGGCCCTTGATCTTTCTTGGCGAAGCGGTTCGTCCCCAAATCGAAAAAGTGGGCCGTCAGCCGTTGCCACCAAGCCACGGCAATCGGATCTTTCTTGCCGGCAAGGTCCATGGTCCGGATCAGGGTGTTGTAGCAGAGCGCCCAGACCACATACTTCCCCTGGGGCGCCAGGAAATCCAAGTCCATATTGTCCTCGAAGACGGCCTTGACCGTCTTCCGGGAGGAACTGGCGTAGAGTCGATTGGCGAGCACCGTGTAGTCCCGGAGCAACTCGGCATGCCGGGCCACCTTGTCTTCAGAAGGAATGATGAGCTTCAGAATGGAGACGAGCGCAGTCCCCAGTCCCGCTCCGAGAATCCACCAGGAACCGTCCTGGAGGGCCAGCACAGCCGTTCCGGCGCCGAGCAGCAACAACGGGACGTTGCTCCACCGACTGAGAACCTGGAAGAAGAACTGTCGCCTGGCGTGGTAGCAAATCGAAATACGGACCTGGAAGAGAAGATTGTGGTGTTCCTGGTTTTTCATACCTTCACCTCTCCCGGGGCTGAAACCCTCACCCTCGTGGTCTCGAACCTGTGTTTGAATCCCCATTTAGAGTTAACGATTGCATGCCGGAAAAGACGAGGTTCAACCGGTGGCGCCAGGCCGGTTCTTCTCATACCCGACTCTCGTCATCCGCCGTCTTGCGCATGGGCGCCGCGGTTTGGAAGAATGAACCGCCCAGCCGAAGGGTGGCTTTCATGGTCGAGTCTCTGCTGAAGAGTTTGGATGAAGACGGGTGGCTCCTGCTGGAGGATGTGATCCCCGCGGACCAGGTGGACGACGTCCGGCGGAATGTGTTGTCCGCCCGGGACCGGTCTCTGGAAACCGAGGAAGCCAAGCTCGTAGCCAAAGACGCCCGGGTCACCACCCGGGGCGGGGCCGTGGTGGGACTCATCAACCTGGACCAGTCCATCGCCCCCTATCTGGCCGACCCGAGGGTCCTGGCCATCATCGAGCGGCTCTGGGGAGACTACACCCGGATCGTCTCCCTCGGCGGACTGATCAGCGACCCGGGCCACCGGGACCGGGTGTGGCACGCGGACTGGCCCTTCAACCAGACCAACGCCGCCCATATCCCCGCACCCTATCCCGACTCGGTCCAGGTCCTCACCGGCATCTTCATGCTCACGCCCTTCACGGCCGAGACGGGGGGCACCTTCGTGGTGCCGAAGAGCCATCGCTCTTCCAACAACCCGACGGGAGACAACGGCGTCGACCGCGGGGCGCCCCATCCCACGGAGGTCCAGGTGACCGGGGAAGCGGGAAGCCTGCTCCTGTTCGACAGCCGCATCTGGCACTCGGCGGCTCCCGTCCTCAGCCGTGACGCCCGGGTGGCGGCCGTGGTCCGCTACGCGCCGTGGTGGATCAACCTGAATCCGATACTGCTCGGCACCGACGACCACGCTCGGATCGTGACCGAGACCAACGGCAAGCCTTATCTGGTGCCGCTGGTCATGCGGGAGGTTTTCGAGTCTCTGCCCGGGACGGTTCAGCCTCTGCTCCGGCATTGGGTGGAACCGGGCGGGTAGCGGGTTCCTCGACCTACCAGAAGACGTAGAAGACCAGCAGAAGCGAAGCCGCCATCACCAGGCCGGCCCAGAGATTGGGCCGGGCCCACAACGGAACCGTGCGGCCGTGCAACTCGAAAGGCGAATTCACCAGATCGGGCACGCCCTGGCGGGACCGGTCGAGCCAGCCGCCCACCTGTCCCCGGGGCAGGGAGGACGCCGGATCACGGCCCAAAAACAACGAGGTCAGAATCATGGCGCCCGAGGTGGCGACGATGCTCCAGACGTAGGCGGCAAACTTGTCGGTGAACCAGACGGGAAAGAGATCCAGGCCGGCGCCCACCAGGGCGAGGATGCCGTAACCCGAACCGACCGCCAGGCCGATGCTCCCGCTCTTTCGGTGGACTCGCGTGAAGACCCCCATCAGGTAGACGGTCATGAGGGGAATGACGAATACGCTGGTGACCCTGATGAAGAAACCGGCGATGTTCTCGAAACGGAGAATGAAGGGAATGTAGGCAAAGGAAGCGGCCACCACAAAGGGGGTCACCCAGCGGCTGACCCGGAAATAGTGGCTGTCTTCCCGGTCCCGAACGAAGAGCCGGGCATAGATGTCCCGGGTGCAGAGGGCCGCCAGGGCCGAGCCGATCCCTTCGTAGGTGGTGATCGCCGCCGCGATCACCCCGGCCACGACGATTCCCTTCAGCCCCGGTCCCAGGAACTCGTTCACCAGCAGGGGGTAGATCTGGTCCGGCCGCTGCAGCGTCTCGGGCCAGATGGCCCGGCCCAGGATCCCCAACGTCCCGTTGAAGTACATCAGGATCATGGTCATGCCCGAGGCCAGGAGAACCGACATCTTCACGTCCCAGAGGGAGCGGGCGCCGAACAGTTTCATGGTCTCGCTGTGATTCACGATGGGGTAGGCCGCTCCCAGGATGAGCCATGCCGCGGTCACCACGAGGGGGTCGGGGCTGCCGGGGCGGGAAATACCGATATGCAATAGGTAGCGGGGCAGTTCGGCTCCCCCTTTGAGGGCCAGTTTCTCCATCGCGCCCGACCAGCCGCCGGCGACGTTCCAGAGCACGGACCACAGGACCAGGACTCCGGTGATCATGGCGACGGTCAGGAGAGCGTCGACCCAGGCGATGGTCTTGAGTCCGCCCCGGGCCGAGTACAGGGTGGCCATTCCGGCGAATGCGGCTACGGCGATCCAGGCCGAGATCTCATCGAGCCCCATGACCAGCGTGAGCGTCAACTGGAGGGAGATGGCGATTCCCGCCAGGATGTTGGTCCGGTACTGGAACTGCACCAGGGCGCTGACCACGCGAGCCGCCGGACCGAAACGATATTCCAGGTACTCGGCATTGGTGAACAACCCGGCCCGGTACATGGGAGGCAACACGTAGAAGGCGGCGATGACGTATCCCGTCACCACCCCCAGCCACCAGGTCGTCAAGACGGACATGCCCTCGAGATAGGTCATCCCGTTGACACCCACGATGTCGCCGCTGTCGACGGAGGTGGCGAAAAGCGAGATGGCCACGATCCAGAACGGCAGGCTGCGGCCGCCCAGGAACCAGTCCAGGTTGGTCTTGGTTTCGCGTGAACGCACCAGTCCGTAGCCGAAGACCAACAGGTTGAGACCCAGGACGATGACCCAGTCTATGGCCGACATCTTGAGTTAGCCCCTAATCGCCGCGGGCGTCCGCCGGCTTCAGAGAGCCGGCCGGCTCCGCTCCGCGTATCCGGTCAGTTCCACGTATCCCTGTCCTATCGAGCCGCCCGACGGCGTTTCGACCCGGACCGGACCCTCCCAGTAGGCGAGTCCCGGCAGGAGCCGGCTCACGTTCTCCGAGTCGGGGACCTCCGGAGTCACCATCAACTCCAGACCCTCGCCCGGGACCTGCAGCCGCCACCCGGCGGGATAGCGGGCGCCGTTGTGGGGACTGGCCCAGGCTCCGGTGGCCCGCACCGACCACTCCTCCGGTCCCAGGTACCGGGTTCGACCCTCCTTGGATATCAACGTCCCATTGGCAAAATCCACCCGATTGCGGCGATCCCTCAGAAGATAGAGCATCAGGTCGCGGCCGTCGTCCAACTGCAGGCTGAACCAGTCCCATCCGATCTGACGGGCTCCCAATTGATTGGACCCGAACTCCTTGTCCATCCAGGAGACGCCCTCCACGGCGTGTTCCTCGCCTCCGATGGAAACCCGGCCGCCGGTCGCCATCCGGGTGAAGCTGTAGTACTGGCTCGCGGCGCCCTCGTCTCCTCCCTTGATGCTGTAGCCGTTGGGCCCCTGGAAAACCGGGCCCTTGGTCCCGCGGGTCGTGAGACGGAAGGAAAAGTCCCGGCCCTCGTCCGAGGCGGCAAGGTCGAAGCCCTTGCCGTTCCAATGCAGGCTCCAGCGGCCGGAACTGCCGGCGGGAGGCCGGCTCCAGGCGATGAGCGAAGACGATCCGTCCCCGAATTGCCCCAGCAGCGGTGTGGCGCGATAGAGGATCTCGGTGAAGAGGTGCCGCTTGTTCATCAGGTCGGTCACCGCCGCGTGCCCCATGATGGCGTCCCGGGCCGTCCAGGCGGAGTCGAGGGGAGGAGCCGTGGGCTGGAGCCCGACCCGGAAGAAGGTGAACTGGTAGCCGAACCGGCGCGGAGTCTCTCCGCGGGTTCGCAGGTGGCCCGTGAAGTACCACCATTCGGTGCGATAGCCGTTCCGGGCCCAGTGATCCTGCGGGAAGGACCAGGTGTAATCGGAGCGCGCCGGTTTCCAATCCAAGGTCGTCCCCAACAGACTCAGAACAATCAGAGTTCCGGCAAGGAATGGCATTTGGCTAAAGGTCCTCTCGGCTGAGTTGGGTCGCCGGCGTCCGGCTGGCCGCCAGCGCCGGATACAGGCTTGCCAGCACTGCCGCCGCCAGGATGGTCGCCGACTGGACCAGGACCGTTCCCCAGGGCCAGTAGACCTGGATGGTCCACCCGAAGTAGGCCCGATTGATGACGAAGACCAGGATGCCCGCCAGGAGCACTCCACCCGCCAGACCCAGCGCGAGCCCGGCGACCCCCATGCCCAGCCCCTTGCCCACAAAGATCCGGAAGAGCTGCGACCGCCGGGCGCCGAGGGACCGGTAGAGAGCGAGCTCGGCCGACTCCTCCCGAGCCAGCACCAACAGCGTCAATATGATGCCCGCGACGGCGATCAGCAGGCTCGTCCCCTGCAGGAGCCGCGTGACGGCAAAGGTCTGGTCGAAGATCTCCATCACCTCCTGGCGCAGCTTCCGGTTGCTTCGAAAGAGGAGCGAATCACCCGCGTGCGCCGCCCGGAGGCGGTCGACGGTCTCGCCGGTGTCGGCTCCGGGCTTCAGGTAAAGGGCCACGCTGTGGACGGGCCCCGGGCCGAAGAGCCGTTCCATGGTCTCCAGGCCCACCACGGCCAGCCCCGTTCCCGGCTGATAGTCGTAGTAGATGCCGGCAATGGGAACCCGCCGCTCACCGTCTGGAGTGACCAGAGGGAGGTGGGCCCCCGGCTCCAGACCGCGCCGCCGCGCCAGAGTCTCCCCAACCAGAGTTGCGCCCTCTTCCCGGAACTGCCGGTAGGCGGCGTCCGGATCTCCTCCCGTCAGCGGAAACCGGGCCTCGCCCCCGGGAAGGCCGGTCTCGACCCCGGCCAGAAAGATGCGCTCGCCGCCGGAGCGGACCGTCAGCCTCCGGTAGCGGTCCAGGGCCACGACGTCCCTGGTCCGGGACAATCGGGAAATCAGCTCCGGGCTCAGGGCGGTCTCGTCGCCTCGTCCCCTCCAGGACTCGGTCTTGACGTAGATGTCGGCCTGGACCGAGGTCCGCAACCAGACTTCCAGCGTCTCCCGGAAGCTGCTGGTCTTGAGGGTGACGCCGACCATCATGCTGACCGCAATGGCCAGGGAGGAGGCCGTGAAGACGGTGGTGGTCCAGCGTCCGGCCAGGGAACGGAACCCGTATCGGACGCCGAGTCCGGACAGGGGCAGCAGCGACGCCGCCCGGACCAGGATGGGAGTGAACAACGGGATGGCCATCAGCAGAGCGATGCCCAGAACGAAGCCGGCCGGACGCCAGTCCGCGGCGAAACGGTACCAGGCTGCCGCCATCGCCAGAATCCCGGTCCCGGCCAGGGCCAGGGGAATCGCCGAGGTCCTCACCCTTTCCTGCAGGAGCCGGGAAGAGAGAAGCGACCGGGGAGGAGAGAGACAGAGGTCCAGGGCGGGGAGGAGGGTCCCGGCCAGCGCGGCGCCCATGCCGGCCGCGGCGCCCGCCAGGTAGACCCACGGGGGAACCTGGAGGGAGGTGATCTCGTTCAGGAGATAGACCTGGGTCAGGGTGGCGCTGACGGCGTCCACGTTGGCTCGGGCGGCCCAGTAACCCAGGCCGGTTCCCAGGACCACCCCCAGCGCCCCCACCAAGGCGGCCTCGAAGAGAATGAGTCCCAAGAGCTGCGCCCGGGTCGCCCCCACGGCCCGGAGCACTCCGAACTCGCGCCTCCGGCGCACCAGCAGCGCCTGGGAGCTGGTATAGACGACGAAGCTGCCCACGAAGAGGCTGATCAGGCTCAGCGCCGTCAGGTTCAGGCGGAACGCGCTCAGAAGACCGGCCGCCTCGTCCTCCCTCTGCGTCGGAGTCAGCACTTCCACCGAAGGACCCAGGCGTCGTTCCAGAAGCGCTTTGAGATCCGCGCGATCTTCAGCCGCCGCCTCGACATGAATCTCGTGCAGGTCGCCCGGCCGGCCCAGCAGGCCCTGGACCTGGGAGATGTCCATGACCGCCAGCTTGGCCCCGGCCAACGTCGTGACCCGGGCGAAGTCCACCAGGGCGCCGATGACCAGACGGGCCTCCCGCGGGCCGCAGGAAACTTCGATGGAATCTCCCACGGACCAGCCTTGGACACGGGCCAGCTCGGGAGTCACGGCCATCCAGCCGGGTTGAGTCAAGCCTTCCGACGCCTTCTCCCGGCCCAGCAGTTCCAGACTCTCCCGCGAAGCCGGAGAAATGAGATCGATTCCCATCACCTCCAGGAGCAATGAATCCGATCCCTTCACCGCCACGTCCAGCCGGTAGACCGGCCAGGCTCCCCGGACGCCGCGGGTGGCGAGCACTTCCGGAAAGAGGCTCTCCGGGAGAGTCCGGTTCAAGCCACGAACGGTGAGATCCGCGTCCGATCCCACGGCCCGGAGAGCTCCCCGGAATGCGGCCACGGCGCTCAGGTTGATGATCTGCACCGAGAGGACCGAGGCGACGCCCAGGGCGACTCCGAAGATCGTCAGAAGATAGAGCGACCGGCCCGCCCGGAGACGGGTCTTCAGGGTGTGAAGCAGGTAGCGCCTCATGCGGCGTCCAGGACCCCGCTGTGGATCCGCCAGGTCTCGTCGGCCAGTCCCGCCAGCTCCCGGCTGTGGGTGACGTAGAGCAGCGTGGCCTTCTCCCGGGTCACCAACTCCAGCATCAGCTCCAGGACCAGCCAGGAGTTCTCGTCGTCCAGGTTCCCCGTGGGCTCGTCCGCCAGGATCAGCCGGGGGCGCCGCAGGAGAGCCCGGCAGATGGCCACCCGCTGCATCTCTCCGCCGCTCAGGTTGCTCACCGGATCGTCGGCGCGATCGGCCAGGCCGACCCGGTCCAACAACTCCAGCACCCGGGGTTCGAAGTCACGGGGTTTCCCGCCGGCGACCAGTGCCGGGAGCGCCACATTCTCCCGGACCGGCAGGTGGGGCAGGAGATGGAAAAACTGGAAGACGAGGCCGATCTCGTTTCTGCGCAAAAGGGTCCGGTCGCGGTCCGAAAAACGGGAGAGGTCCTTTCCCAGAACCTCGACCCGGCCGCGGGTGGGCAGGTCGATGCCCGCGGCCAGATGCAGGAGGGTGGACTTGCCGCTGCCGCTCCGTCCCACGATGGCCACCCGGCGTCCTGAGGCCACCTGGAAAGAGACGTCGTGAAGCGCCGTCAGACTTCCTCCGGCGGATTCTCCGTAGGCCTTCGAAACGCGTGAAAATGCCAGTACGGGAGTCATCTCAACAAAACAGGTTATGGGTAACGGCGGAACGAATTCAACTCAAGATAATGAAAATCATTATCACATAGTCGCTTTATGAAAGTGATAATCATTATTGTTGAACCTGAGTTTCATTATCATTGATATTGACATCCCGTTTCAACAAAATCCTTTATTGGAAATAATTTATAGTTGACGATATGGAAATTTATATCTATATTTGTGTAGATCAGTAGAACACTGATTTCGAACACAAGGAGACCAATATGAACAAGGAAATCAATCAGGCCTTGAATGATCAGATTCACATGGAGCTGGAATCCTCTTACCTTTATCTGGCCCTGTCGGCCTACTACGATTCCAAGGATCTTCCCGGTTTCGCCCACTGGATGAGAGAGCAGAGCCGGGAAGAGTATGGGCACGCCATGAGGTTGTTCGACCACCTCCTGACCCGGCGGGCAACGGTCGATCTGGATGCCCTCGGTAAACCCGCCTACAGGTTCACCTCTCCCGTGAAGGCGTTCGACCAGGTACTCGAACATGAGAGGTCTGTGACCCGGGCCATACACCGACTGTACGAAAGCGCCTTGTCAGATGGCGATCACGCCACCAGCGTTGAGCTCCATTGGTTTATCCAGGAGCAGGTTGAAGAAGAAGAGGCAGCTGCCGATGTCGCTGCTCAACTCCGCCTCGTTGGCGACGAGCCCTTGGGGCTGTTGATGATCGATCACCAGTTGGCCAGGCGAGAATAGCTTGGATCGAATGCATCTGAGACTGCGGTGCCAAAGCAGGAGCAGGCAAGGAGTGGAGGTTGTCATGAAATCCGTGAGGACGATAACCCTTTGCGGGGCTGTTCTGGGCCTGGGTGCCTTCGCCGGATTGCGTCCTGCCGATGCCAGGGACAGGTCAATTTCGGAGTTGTCGTTCGGTAGCGACTTGGGCGACCGCGACGATGATGGCGACAACCTGGACTTTGCGCATTTTGGAAACGGGGAATCCGTCGCATTCGATTTGATGTTGGTGAACGTGGCGACCGAGGCGGTCCGTCCCGCCGTCTATATTTACGACAAGGAGGGCCATCCCATTGCCGCGGAATCGGTAGTGAAAATGACGAGTGATCTGGAGGCCCGAGCGGACGGCTCCGTGAGGAGTCGGATGAAGGTGGAACCCTTGGCGGAATTTGCGTTCTCGACCCACGGACAAGGAGATCTGGTGACCGGATCGGTGAAAGTGGTCTCTGATGGTCCCATCGGCGGGGTCCTGCGATTTGACCTCCCCGGTGTCGGGGTTTCCGGCGTGGGGGCCAGCCAACCCCTCCAGGATGCTCTCTTCCCGGCTCGCCGGCAGGCAGGAGGAATCAACACCGCAGCAGCGATCCACAACCTGACAGAGGAAGCGATGGTGGTGAACTGCCAATTGATGAAAGCGGGTGCCGTGCTCGAGGAGTTGGAGATCCCTCTGAAGGCCAACGGGCAGCAGGCCCAGTTCATTGACGAGATGTTCACCGGCACCGATACATCCGATTTCCTGGGATCGGTGCGCTGCGCCGCGCCAGACCGGTTCACGGGAGTGGCCGTGGAGATGGATGCCGGGAACCGGATCTTCACCACGCTGCCCGTCGTGCCTGTGGACCGGACGGAAGATGTCGACAAGGAAGCCACTCTGGACTTTGCACATTTCGCCAATGGGTCCGGCACCCACTCCGAACTGGTGCTGGTAAATGTCGCTACGACCGCAGTCCGGCCGACCCTTTATTTTTTCGACAAGGAAGGCGATCCCATTGCTGCGGAATCAGTAGTAGAAATCACCGGCGATCTGGAAGTCCGGGAGGCTGGAACTCTGACCGTAGGGACGGAGATCGATCCCCTGGGGGAACTCACGATTTCGACCCATGGTCGGGGAGATCTGGTGACCGGATCGGTGAAAGTGGTCTCTGATGGTCCCATCGGCGGGGTCCTGCGATTTGACCTCGCCGGGGTCGGAGTCGCCGGCGTAGGGGCCAGCCAACCCCTCCAGGACGCCCTCTTCCCGGCTCGCCGTCAGGCGGGAGGAATCAACACCGCAGCAGCGATCCACAACCTGACAGATGAAGCAATGGCGGTGAGTTGCCAATTGATGAAAGCGGGTGCCGTGCTCGAGGAGGTCGAGATCCCTCTCGAGGCCAACGGGCAGCAGGCCCGGTTCATCGATGAGATGTTTACCCACATCGATACGTCCGATTTCCTGGGATCGGTTCGCTGCACCTCGCCAGGCCGGTTCACCGGAGTGGCGTTGGAAATGGATGCCGGCAATCGGATCTTCACCACGCTCCCCGTGGTGGCGCAGGGCTACAGGAGCGTGACCGACGGCACCCTTTCCGGCTCGGACTCACGCTACAGAATCCTGACCTACTACGGCCAGGACACGGAGATTGACTTGTCCAGCTACTTGGATGAGGGAGTCACCGAGGCAACGTTCACTCTGAGGTCCTGCGACGCCACGCGAGCCGACTACTACGACCAGGTCCGTGTCGAGAGCGGCAAGCTGTTCTTGACATCCAACACTTTGGGCCACATCCACGGGATCAACTCGGAGACCGAGACGCTGTGTACCGTGACCGGGACCGGCAC
Organism: Acidobacteriota bacterium; assembly: GCA_028874215.1. Lineage (NCBI taxonomy): Bacteria > Pseudomonadati > Acidobacteriota > Acidobacteriota bacterium. The sequence continues at coordinate 81,449 of JAPPLF010000016.1, read as the reverse complement.
CGACGGTGTTTCTCAAGACCTGCACTTCTACCTGCATACAGTTTCTGCTGCTACCCCGCCTCCCTTGGCGCCAGGCGCCTTGATTGTGGAGTCCGTCGGCGAACGGGAATTAAAGGTCCGCGTTGAGTCTGGTGCTTCGCCCTATTACGTCCGGCTTGGATGGAGAACCGGCAGCGGTCGGCCCACATTCCGTGTCGTTTCCGGCGTAACCCCGGATACGGTTTTGACGATTCCGGATTTGGAGCCCGGGAAGGACTATGAGATCCGTGCCTATTTGATGAACCGCCAGAGTTTCGACCTGTATCGTGCAGGCAATTCGGGTCCGGATGGCACGCTGATTCCCGAAGGCCGCGCCGACGGCAAGTGGATTGCAAATCTGTCGAGTGGGGGTGTTGGGAAGAGCCAAACGGTTTCGGACCAAACCCCTCCCTCAAGTTCCGACCATGAGCCACCGACACCAGGGCGACCCCCGACAACACCAGGGGTGCCTCCGCGTGACGGCGATGGTGACGAGGGGGACGAGGGCGATGAGAACGACGAGGGCGATGAAGGGGACGAGGACGACGAAGGGGACGAGGACGACGAGGGCGATGAGGGCGATGAAGGGGACGAGGACGACGACAAGGATGACGACGAGGATGACGACGATGAGGACTAGTTGGTCAGGGGCAGGGTGTCCTCATGCTGGCGCATACTTGGGATACAAAGCACGAACCTAGTGCGAACAGTTGACGCATTCCCGTGGCTTATCGGCCGCGGTCGTGAAGAGGTCCATTGCGGTTTCGGGTGCTCCCGCCATGGTGGGCCGCGAACCGCGATGTCAGTCGGCAAGGTTCCGAAACAAAGACGATAGGAAATGAAGTGACGCGCGAAACTCCCGACCGTGTAGCCTCCGACTGCGGCGCGGTGGCTCGTCTGTCCGAAGACGCGCTCAAGATGGCACGCTACTTTCCGACGCTCATTTTTTCTCTGGATATCCCGAACAGCGAGACTCTGAACGCCCACCTGATCGAGGTGATCTACGCCGAACGAGAACGCGACGGGACAGGAGTGCGCAAGTCGAACTACCCGGAGTTGGGGGGGTGGCACAGCACCGTTAAGCTGCACAAGGACGTCACGTTTGCAGGATTGGTTCAACACGTCGACGCGGTCTCGGCAATGCTGTGCCGCAAGCTCGGATATCACACGTCCTATCGTCTGAGAATCGGCACCATGTGGTCGATCATCAATCCACCAGGCAGCTCGAACCGGGCCCATATCCATCCCGGCTGCATCTGGAGCGGCGTCTACTACGTCCAGGCACCCAGGAATTCGGGTCGAATCGTGTTCATCGATCCACGAACCCAGAACATGATGACTGTTGTCAAATACATCCCCGGAGCCAAGCGCCCACGGAATTGCTGGACCAGGGTCCAACACAAGCCCGTGGCCGGCAGAATGCTGATCTTTCCCAGTTGGCTGTACCACAGCGTGAATCCGAATCGATCCAGGGCTAACGGGAAGAACGCCGATCGGATCATCGTGAGCTTCAACCTGTCTCAGAAAAAGCACAGATAGCCGCGCGGAATCAACGGGAACGGCGAAAGCAAACACGCTGATACCGTCAGCAACGGCTGCATCGAGGGCCGCTACATCGATCCGAAGTGCCTGTTCCCCTTCGTGGAGGGCATTGGATCATTAGACGGAGGAACGAAGTCCGAACAGCGACAGCACAGCACGGACGAACCGACGGTTCAAGGCCCGAACGAACTCGCAGGTCGAATCTTGACAGTCTTGGAGGTGCCTTGGTAGCTTCGGGCGCCTCATGAGCACCTACCAGATCGGCAATTACCGGCAGACCTACGCCAGTTTTCGCCTCACCCGGCCCGAGCGCTACAACTGGGCCTTCGACGTGTTCGACCGGTGGGCTGCCGATCCGGAAAAGGTGGCCATGCGTTGGGTCAGCGACGGCGGGGACGTCCGCGAAGTGACGTTCCGGGAGTTCTCCCGGTCCTCGATTCGTTTCGCCAACGCTCTGGCCGGACTGGGCGTGGAGCCGGGAGACCGGATCTTCGTCATGCTCCCCCGGATCGTCGAATGGTGGGAGGTCCTCCTGGGCGGAATCCGGTCCCGGGCCGTCACCGTCCCCGGCACCACCTTGCTGAGGCACAAGGACATCGTCTACCGGATCAACGCCTCGGGTGCTTCGGTGGCCGTAACGGATGCCGCAAACGCCGACAGAATCGAGGCCGTTCGCCAGGACTGCCCCGGGCTGCGGCATGTCATCGTCGTAGGCGGGGGCGCCGGCTGTATCGGATATGAGGACCTGCTGGCCAAGAGTTCTCCCAGCATGGACCATCCCCGGAACCCCTCCACCGATCCCCTCATGGTCTACTTCACGTCGGGGACCACCGGACCTCCCAAGATGGTCCTGAACGACCACGCCAGCTATCCGAAGGCGCACATCATCACCGGCAAATTCTGGCTCGACAACCGCCCCACGGACCTCCACTGGACGCTTTCGGACACGGGATGGGCCCAGGCCGCGTGGACCTGCCTGTTCGCTCCCTGGAACATGGGCGCGGCCATTTTTATCTGGGACCACCGGGGACGGTTCGATGCGGAGCGGACGCTGCGGATGCTTCACGACCACCCCATAACGACCTTCTTCGCTCCTCCCACGGCCTATCGGATGATGGTCCAGGAAGATCTGACCCGCTGGCCGGCGAAGACTCTGCGCCACTGTCTGGGAGCCGGGGAAGCGGTCAACCCCGAGGTCATCGCCACCTGGAAGGGGGCCATGGGTCATCACATCTGGGAGGGCTACGGCCAGACCGAGACCGTCCTCTGCGTGGCCACGTTTCCCGGTATGGAGTACCGGCCCGGGTCCATGGGAGTCGCCTCGCCCGGGTTCCGAATGGGCGTGGTGGACGACTCGGGAAATGAACTCGGTCCCGGAGAGGAGGGAGAGATCGCCATCCGGGTGCGTCCCGAACGGCCTCTGGGCCTGTTCTGCGGCTACTACCGGAACCCGGAAGCGACCACGAACTGTTACGTCGGCGACTGGTACATGACCGGCGACCGGGCAACCCGGGACGAGGAGGGCTACTTCTACTTCGTCAGCCGAGCCGACGACGTCATCAACACCTCGGCGTATCGCGTGGGGCCCTTCGAGGTGGAGTCGGCGTTGCTGGAGCATGCGGCGGTGGCGGAGGTGGCGGTGGTGGGAAGTCCTGACCCGTTGCGGGGAGAGATCATCAAGGCGTTCGTCGTGCTCGGTCAGACTGCCCGCCCCTCGGACGAACTGGTCCGGGAACTCCAGGCCCACGTGCGCGGCGTCACCGCTCCCTACAAGTACCCTCGCGAGGTGGAGTTCATCCAAGAACTGCCCAAGACCATCAGCGGAAAGATTCGGCGCAACGAACTTCGGCGGCGGGAGCTGGAGAAGAAGAGCCGCTGACTCTCCCCCGATCTCCGGGAACTGACCTCTCATGCCCTTTTCCGAAGACCACGAACTCTTTCGAGAGTCTCTGAGACGCTTCGTGCAGGAAGAGATCCTGCCTCACGTGGAGAAGTGGGAAGAGAAGGAGGAGACGCCCCGTTCGCTGTTCGAGCAAATGGGGGAACTGGGTTTCCTCGGGGCCGAGTACCCGCCCGAATACGGCGGCGGCGGCGCCGACTTCTGGATGTCGGTGGTCCTGGCCGAAGAGCTGGCGCGCTGCCGCTCCGGCGGCGTGGCGTTCGGCGTCATCGTCCACACGGACATGTCCTCCCCCTGGCTGGTCCATTTCGGAACCGAGCACCAGAAACGGCGTTACCTGCCGGACATCATCCGGGGCCGGAAGATCTGCGCCCTGGCCATCACCGAGCCGGACACCGGATCGGACATGGCGGCCCTCTCCACCCGGGCGGTCCGCGCCGGCGGCGACTGGGTCCTGACGGGCGCCAAAACCTTCATCACCAACGGCGTGAACGGCGACCTCTACTTCGTGGCCGCCCGGACCCGGGACGACGGTCCCCGCCGTGAGCGCCTCTCCCAGTTCCTGGTGGAGCGGGACACTCCCGGCTTCAGCGTCGGGCGCAAGCTGAAGAAGACCGGCATGTTGGCTTCGGACACGGCCGAGCTGGTCTTCGACGAGGTCCGCGTCCCCGGAGAAAACCTCCTGGGAGTGGAGGGACAAGGGTTTGCCCAACTGGTCTCGGGGTTGCAACGGGAACGGCTCATGGCGGCCGTGTTGTGCGTCTCCGCCGCCCGGCAGGCTCTGGAGGACTGCGCCGAGTACCTGAACCAGCGCCACGCCTTCGGCCGGCCCCTCTCCCGGTTCCAGGCCCTGGCCCACCGGCTCGCCGACATGGCGACGGAAGCGGAAGCGGCCAGGCAACTGACTTACCACGCCGCCGCCCTCTTCGCATCGGGGCAGGAGTGCACCCGCGTCGTGTCGATGGCCAAGCTCTACGCCACCGAGATGGCCAACCGGGTGGCCTACCACGCCGTCCAGATGCACGGCGGCTACGGCTACATGCGGGAGTACGCCGTGGAGCGCTTCGCCCGGGACTACCGGCTCTGGCCCATCGCCTCGGGCACCTCCGAGATCATGCGCGAGATCATCTCCCGGGACTTGTTGAGGTAGTGGAGCGACTTTCCTGTCGCCAAAGGAGCGGCGGTTTTCTTACCGCCGATTGGACCGGCGACTTTCCTGTCGCCGAGAGCGACGGTTTCCAACCGCCGATGAGGGGCAGGGAGGACGGAGTCCCCACTCTACACTTTCCGGGCCGCCGAACTGTTCGGAAACAAAGAAAAATACGGGGGACTAACAGTCCCCCCTCCTACCGACGCCTCACGAAGTCCTGGACATTTCTCCGGCTCTCGCGGTCTTCAAAACACGCCAGGAAATCGGCCGAGGCCACGCCCTCCCAGTGGTCGCTCCTGAGTTCCGACATCCGGTGCAGCAACGCCTTGGTCCGGGCCAAACCCTCCGCCGGAAAGGAGGCCAGCCGCCGCGCCAGCGCTTCGCCCCGGCCCAGAAGCTCCGATTCCGGAACCACTTCATTGACCAGGCCGATCTCGTGGGCCCGAGTCGCGTCGATTTTCTCGCAGGACAGAAGCAACCACCGGGCGGCGGCGCCCCCCAACAGATCGACCGTCCTCCCCAACGACCAGGGCGGCGTCCATCCCAGCTCCACCTCCGGAAGTCCGAAAACAGCGGACACGGACGCGATCCGGAAGTCGTGGTAGAGCGTGACCTGAAGTCCGCCCCCCAAGGCATACCCATGGATCAGCGCCAACGTCGGCTGGGGCAGGGAATCGAGCAGTCCGAACGCCTCCCCGTAACCCCGCTCCAACGACGTGGCCTCGGCCCCCGAGAGCGGCGCCAATTCGCGCAGATCGCTGCCGGAGCAGAAGGCCCGGCCCGCCCCCCGGGTCACCACGACCCGGACAGAGTCGTCTTCGCGGATCTGGTTCAGGAATTGCACGTAACGCCCGACCATCTCCTGGTCCAGCGCGTTGAGCACCTGGGGCCGGTTCAGGGTGAGCCAGGCCACTCCGTCACGGATGGAAAGTTGGACGGAATCAGTCGCCGGCACTGGCCTTCTCGCCGGCTCGGGTCAGAAACCGCTCCATGGATCCGAGGATGAATCGTTCGTGAGTCCCGCGGGCGATGAGATCCTGCTCGTCATAGGCCTCGAACCGGAATCCGAGCCGCTTTCCCTCCAGCTCCACGAGTTCCACCCGGATCGTCACCTTCATGCCCACCGGCGTCGGCGCCAGGTGCTGCATGTTCACCCGGGTTCCCACCGTGCCCTGACCCTCGTCCAGCGTGGGCGCGGCGCAACGGATGGCGCAGGCTTCGATGAGGGCCACCAGTGCCGGCGTGGCCAGCACCCGGACACCGGGGTTTCCGAAACGGTCCGCGGTCAGATCGTCGCCGACCGTGTGCTCCGTCGTCAGGTTCCGGCCCACTTTGAGAACGTCGGTCATTTCAACCCTCCTTCCCGGCTCGCCATCAGTCTGGAGACCCGGTCAGTTCCTGCCGGACGATGCGGGTGCCCGCCACCATGTTGCGCAGCTTCATGACCGTGATCCAGCGGGGGAGTTGGAAGAAACCGCAGTCGGGCACGACCCAGAGTTTTTCGGGGGGTATATATTGCAGCGCGGCGCGAATCCGGTCCGCCACGTCATTCGGCGTCTCCCGGTAGAAGGACTTGATATCGATGACCCCGACGCCGATGTCCCGTTCCTTGGAGAGTTCCCGGCAGATTTCCAACTCGTGCATCTCCCGGTTTGCAAACTCCAGGACGTACTCGTCGCACTTGGCCTCCAGCAGGTAGGAAATCATGGGTCCATACTCCCGCTTGCCGCGGGGACGGGATCCCAGGTTGCCGAAGCAGATATGGAAGGCGATCCTGGCGTCAACCCCTTCCACGCACCGATTGTAAAGGTCCAGGTACTCCTTCAGTTCTCCGGGGATGATGGCAAAGGAGGGCTCGTCCAACTGGATGTAGTCGGCTCCCGCCTTGACCAGGTCCTTGAGCTCCTGGTTGACCACCTCGGCAAACTCCCAGAACAGTTCCAGACGGTCCCGGTAGTACTCGCGAACCGACGAGTCCCTGAGGTGAATGGTGACGGTCAACGGGCCCGGACAGGTGGCCTTGACCGGCTTGTCGGTCTGGGTCTTCAGATGCTTGAACTCCTCGACTACGCCGAGTCCACGGGGTACGGTCACCTTCTCCCGGAGACGGTAACGCGGCACCGAGTCGTACGCGTACAAACCCACCCTGCGCAACGGCTCTTCCGATTCGATGCCCTCCATCTTCTCGTAGAAGCTCTGGACGAAGTGCCAGCGCTTCATTTCACCGTCGGAGATGACGTCCACGCCGGCCCGTTCCATGTCCCGGATGGCGATGCTCACGGCGTCGTCGTAGAGTTCCCGTTTGTCGGTCTTACCGTATTTTCCCGCCTCGATGGCCTCCAACGCGGTATAGAACCAACTCGGGATGGCATGGCTGCCAATGACCGACGTGGGAAGCAACGGAAGATTTTCCTTCATGTTTCTCTTACCTCCGAGCAGAAGTGCAAAATCGTAACACAGGGACCGCAGGCGCCCAAAGGTTCGCGCCGGCCTCGAATATCACGCTCCCGCAAATTTTTCCGGGTGGGCGAACAGGTCCCGCAGTTCCTTCAGGAAGAGGCCCGCCGGATATCCGTCGACGGCCCGGTGATCGAAGACCAGGCAAAGGTAGGCTGTGGGAACGACTTCCAGCCGCCCTTCGACGGCCAACGGCCTGTGCTGGATCCGGCCGATTCCCAGAATTGCCACCTGGGGTGGATTGATGATGGGGGTGAACAGGTCCACGTGGGCGCCGCCCAGGTTGGTGATGGTGAAGGTGCCGTCGCTGACGTCCGCCAGATCCAGCGTTCCTTCCCGCGCCCGTCCGGCCAGAGCGCGGCTCTCTTGTGCCAGTTGGACCAGGTCCTTGCGGCCGGCATCCTTCAGAACCGGCACTACCAAACCCTGGTCCAGGTGGACCGCCAATCCCATGTTGATCCGGTCGTGGACGCGCACCTGTTTATCCACCAGGGTGGCGTTGAGCAGGGGATGCCGGCCCAGGGCCACGGTGACCGCCTGGGTCACCAAATCGTTCAAGGAGATCCGCAAACCGTGGCTGGACTGCCAGCGGGGGAGATTCGACTCGCGGAACTCCACCGTCCGGCTCATGTCCACGTGCATCACTTCCGTCACCCGGGGGATGTCGCGCCAGCTCTGGGAGAGGCGCTGCGCCACTCGGCCCCGTGTGCCGGTCAGGGGAATCGTCCGGACCACTCCGAGAGTGGATTCCGGCTTTCGCGCCGCCTGGGTCGGGGAAGCGGCCGCAGCAGCCGCCCGCAGGATGTCGTCCTTGGTGATCCTTCCGCCGGGGCCGGAACCGGTCACGGTGGCCGGATCCACGCCGTGCCGGGAGGCCAGTTTCCGGGCCACGGGAGAGATTCTCAATCGTCGGGACCTGGCGGGCCGCTTGCGCCGTGGGGAGGGACCCGCCACGGCTCCGGGCCTCTCCTTCCGGGCCGCGGGTGCTCCCGCCGGCGCCAATAGGCGCGCGGTCTCCGCCGGATCGGGGCTCTCACCGGGAGCCAACAGAATCGCCAGAATGGCTCCGATGGGCCGCTCCTGCCCGGCGGGGACGACGATCTTGTGAAGGACTCCGTCCATGGGAGCCTCCACTTCGGTGGTCACCTTGTCGGTCTCCACCATCAGCAGCGGATCCCCCTTGGCCAGGCGGTCCCCCTCCTGCTTCAGCCACTCCAGAACCGTCCCCGATTCCATGGTGTGGCCCAGGCTGGGCATTCCGAATTTCACCGCCATGGGGTTCGTCCTTTACGCGACCAGGTCTCGCGCCGCGGCGAGCAGTTTCTCGACGCTGGGCACCGCCAGCTTCTCCAAGACGGGGCTGAAGGGCATGGGCACGTCAGCGGCGGCGACCCGGCGGACGGGGGCGTCCAGGTAGTCGAAGCACTCCTCGGCAATCCGGGAAGCCAACTCCGCGCTCGAACCTCCCCGGCGAACCTCTTCGTCGGTGACGATGGCCCGGTTGGTCTTCTCCACCGAGGAGAAAATCGTGTCCGTGTCCAGCGGGACCAGGGTCCGGGGATCGATGATCTCCAACTCGATCCCTTCCGCGCTCAGGATCCCCGCCGCCTCCAAGGCCTTTCCCACCATGGGCCCCGACGCCACGACCGTGATGTCGTCCCCCTGGCGCTTGACGTCGGCTTGGCCGAATGGGATGGAGTATTCCGTGTCCGGAACCTCCCCCTTGACCGAGTAGAGGCGTTTGTACTCGATGAACATGACCGGGTCCCGGCCCCGCAGGGCCGACTTCATGAGCCCCTTGGCGTCACGGGGGGTGGAGGGAACCGCCACCTGCAGGCCGGGCACGTGCATGAACCAGGCCTCCAGGCTCTGGGAATGCTGGGCGGCTATGAGCCGGGCCGAACCCGAAGGGAGCCGCAAGACCACCGGGACGTCGGTCTGGCCCCCGAACATGTAGCGGACCTTGGCCATCTGATTCACGACTTCATCCATGGCGCAGGTGATGAAATCGACGTACATGATCTCCGCCACCGGACGCATTCCGCACAGGGCGGCTCCGACGGCGGTACCGACGATGGCGGCTTCGGAGATGGGGGTCTGGCGGATCCGGTCCGGGTACTTTTCGGCGATGCCCCGGGTGACCGCGTAGGGTCCGCCGTGGGCGATCACGTCCTCTCCCAGGACGAAAATGCTCGAATCCCGGGCCATCTCCTCGTGCAGGGCTTCTCGAATCGCCTGGTTCATGGGTATCGAGGGCATGACGGGCTGGTCCTCCTTCTGGACGGTCTGTTTCTCACGCAACCGGAGTGGAGAAGACGTCTCGGGTCAACTCCTCCGGGCCGGGGAAGGGACTCTCATCGGCGAATCGCACCGCTGCTGCGATCTCCTCCTCCACCGACCTCCGGATCGACTCGGCCTCCTCAGCCGTCAGTACTCCCTCCCGCTGGAGATGGTCGCCGAGGCCCTGGATAGGATCGTGCCGGCGGGACCAATCCGCAATCTCCTCCTTGGTTCGATACTGTTGCGGATCGCCGAAATTGTGGCCGTGGAAGCGGTAGGTCTTGCACTCCAGCAGGGTGGGCCCCTCGCCCCGGCGGGCCCGGTCGACGGCCTCTCCGGCCACCTCGTAGACGGACAGGACGTCCATGCCATTCACCTGGGCGCCCGGGATGCCGTAAGCGGAGGACATGGAGGCCACGTCGGTCACCAGGGTGATCTCCTCCTGGGGCGTCCACTGAGCGTACTGGTTGTTCTCGCAGACGTAGACGACCGGCAACCGCCAGACGGCTCCCAGGTTGATGTTCTCGTGGAAGGGTCCGCGATTGACGGCGCCGTCCCCGAAGAAACAGACGGCGACCTGCCCGCTCTCGCGCATCTGGGCGGCCAGGCCGGCTCCCGTGGCCAGGCCGAATCCTCCCGCCACGATGCCGTTGGCTCCCAGCATCCCCACGGAGAAATCCGCGATGTGCATGGAGCCGCCCTTGCCCTTGCAGTAGCCGGTGATGCGTCCGAAGAGCTCGGCCATCATGCGCCGGACGTCGGCTCCCTTGGAGATGCAGTGACCGTGGCCCCGGTGGGTGGAGGTGATGTAGTCGGCATCGGTGAGATGGGCGCAGATCCCGACTCCCACCGCCTCCTGCCCGATGTAGGTGTGCAGCGCCCCCAGGACCTTGCCCTGGCCGGACTGGTATTCCGCCTGTTCTTCGAAGAGACGGATCCGCCACATGGCGGTGTACATGTCCAGCAGTTTTCCCGTCGTCGGACCGTTGATTCCCATGGCTTTGGTCTCTCCTTCGTTTCTCGCGACTCCGCAGGCCCGGTTCAGCGAGCCAGCCAACCTCCATCCACGAACAGGCTGTGTCCCGTGACCATGGCGGACGCGGCGCTGGACAGGTAGAGGATGGCGCCGGCCAGGTCTCCCGTCTGGGCCACGCGCCGCAGGGGAGTGTACTCCTCGATGGCGGCCCGCATCTCGGAAATGTCGAGAATGGACGCGGCCAGCGGCGTGTCGGTGAAGGTGGGAGCGATTTCGTTGACCCGGACTCCCTGGGGACCCCATTCCGCCGCCAGCGCCCGGGTCAGGTTCACCACCGCCCCCTTGGCGGCATGGTAGGCCGAGTTGGGATACATGCCGCCTCCGCTGTGGCCCAGGATCGACGAGATGTTGACGATGCTTCCCCCTCCCCGGGCGGCCATCCGGCGGCCCGCTTCCCGGCAGCAAAGGAAGGTGGAGGTCAGGTTCCTGGTGAGCACCTCGTTCCAATCCTCCAGGCTCATCTCCATGGCCGCGACGTGCTTTCCGCCGCCCACGCTGTGGACCAGCACGTCCAGACGCCCGTACTCCTCCAGGACCTGTCCGAACCCGGCCGTCACCTCCCGCTCCCGGGTCACGTCCCACTCCCGGACCGCGGCCCGCCTTCCATCGCCGGAAATCTCCCCCGCGACCCGCTCCGCCGCCTGGCGGTCACGGTCGGCCACCACCACCGCGGCTCCGGCCTGGGCCAGGACATGGGACGCGGTGCGCCCGATGCTGCCGCCGCCGCCGGTGACCACTGCCACCCGGCCGTCCAGGCGAAAAAGCCCGTCGACCGCCGGGACGGAAGCTGAAGGGTTGCCCCCGGTCATGGTGAAGGCTCACCGGAAACCAGTCGCAGTCTGGCCTTGGTCAGGGTCAGCTCCCGATCCGGAGAGGACTCTCCGAGACCGGCCTCCACCAGGTTCTCACATTGTTCCAACGCGGAGGCAGGAAGCGCAAAAGCGATGCGAATCGGGTCCGTTTCCGCCTCCGGCGCCAGCAACCTTCCGCCCCCCAGAGCACTTCCATTGACGCGCACGGCCAACTGTTCCAATGCCTGCGGGGCGCCTTCCAACTCAAGGGTGAGTTCGGCGCCGCCCAGGCGTCCTTCCTCTTCCAGGCGCGGGACATCGTCGCCGATCACGATGGGAAACCGGGTTTGGCCTCCCGGCTCCAAACGCGCCGGCAGATGGCCCCCGCTGGAGATGAAGGCATAGGGGAACCACACCTCTTCGGCGGCCGAGTAGACCTTCTCCGTGCCCTCCAACGCCTTGGGGTCGTCGATGTCGTCCAGACAGGCATAGACTCGTTTCCTGAGCGCCCGCCACCGGGCCTCGTCGCGAATCTGCTCCCAGGGAGCCGTCAGATTCCAGAAGTAGATTCCGTCGGCGCCGCCGGCGTACCACTTGGTGGCCAGGGCCCGGGTCATTTCGACTCCCTTGCCATCCATCAGTTGGCCGGGATTGTTGATGCAGGGATAGAGCGGCACGCCGTAGGCATGGGCGGCCTCGGCCATCTTCGCCACGGGGAGGGAAAAATGGGCGTAACCCCCACCCAGGATCAGCATGTCCACCAGGCCCTCCCGCATCCAGGACTCCAGATCCAGGCCGATCCCGAGGGAGAGCTCCAGGTTGTCCGGAGTCCGGACCGCCAGCAGAAAGGGCCGGCCCCGCTCCTTGCCGATCTCGTCCATGCGCCCGCGAACCCTCCGGATGAAGGCAGTCATGAGGGAGACCTGCTCCGGGGTGATGGTCCCTCCTTCGAAGATGCTCTTGAAGAGGACGGGGTGGCGGATGAAGTCCAACTCGACACCGTCCAGGTCGTACCGGAGGCAGACCTCCTCGATGATCTCGAACTTGCGGTCCCGGACCACCTGGTGGGTGAAGTCCAGGGCCGTGGCGTAGAGGTTGGCCACGCGGGAACCGGGAAAGGCCGGTTCGGCGATGGCCGTCTGCAGCCCGCGGGTGCTCACCAGGAACTCGCGGTGGTCCAGCTTCCAGCGGGAGAGGTGCCCCTCGACAAAGCTGTCGTGGACGTCGTTCATGCGCACCGAGGCGAAGGCCTCCATGCCATGTTCATGGGCGAAGTCGTTGACGATCTTCAGCGGGCAGGTGCCGGCATCGACGAGGGCCCTGAGGTTCGCCGCGTAAGTGTTCATGTAGTCGGGCCGGTCCAATTGCTGACCGTCGCCGTAGATGGGTTGCACGCGGCTGTCGTAGGAGGGAGCGTCGCCGGCCAGGATCGACCAACTGATGGTAGTCACGGGGGTCCCGGGAAGGGCTTCGAGCCGCGGCGTCAGGAATCCTTCCACGGTGGAGGCTCCGGGGTGCATGAGGACGGCCGAGTCGCCGTTGAAGATAATCCGTCGTTTCCGCTGGCCGTTCTCTCCCTCCTGAGGCGGCTCGACGGCGCAGCCGGTGAGGAAACCCACCAGGAGCACCAGTGCGTAGACGCCGGCCCTGGCAGCGGCGCGCCTCGGGATTCGGACCGGAACGTGGGATCGGGGGTCGGCAGGAGAATTCATGGTCCTTCAGGCCCTTCGAATACAGCGATTTGAAAGTATTTTTAAGTGTGGGCACCCCCGGGCGCCGTCCCCGGATCATACCCGACCAACAGGCCAACTGGAACCTGGCGGGCTTTGCCAAAGCACTTTCTTCAATCGCATATTCCTCCGGCTCGTCGTTCTACTCTATGGAAGTTGACAACCGGCGGCGGTCAGCAGAAGAATGATTCGCACCGATCGGAACGAGGGCCCTTGATTGGACAATCGGGCTCAGTTCCTGTCCGCCGCAATTCGGATCCGCCGTGACGGGGACGTCAACGGAGAAGGAAATATGAATGTCGAACTGATGAGCGTCCTGGCGGCGGTGGTGGCGGTGGGAATCGGCTTGGCCGGATTGATTCTGGCCAGCGGCCGAGGGCTGCGGCACGAGATGCGCGACCTGCGGCACGAGACACGGGAAGAGATCCAGGACCTGCGCCTCGAGATGAGAGCGACCCGCCAGGAGACGCGGCAGGAGATCCAGGAGATGCGCCAGGAAACGCGGCAGGAGATCCAGGACCTGCGGCAGGAGTTGCGTCAGGAAGTGCAGGACATGCGCGGACAGATGGGACGGATCGATTCCCATATCGGCGAACTCCGAACCCATATCGGCGAACTCCGAGAACGCACGGCGGCCCTGGAAGGATTGCTGACGGGATTGCGAGAAGCCATCGTCCGGCGGGCCGTAGCGGGGTAGCGGGACAGGCATTCTTCTTCATCCGTCGGCGCGGCCCTTGCGGACTCCCTTTATCCGTCAGTAACCCACCTTGTAGATGACGTAGTCCCCGTACCCGGTGATGATCCGCGTGTAGCCGGAGAGTTCCTGGTCCAGGGCCGCATCGCCCGTATCCACCAGCAACGGCCGTCCGCCCAGGGAGACGAGCTTCTCCTTGGTGGCGATGATCAGGAGATTCTCCCGGCCCACCATGCGGATGATCTCCGGACTGATCTGCTGATTGCCCCGGCCCAGGATGTGCCCCTGGCCTCCGATGGCCGTCACCACGACCTTGGCCCTTTGTCCGTCGATCAGGTCCAGGAGTTGGTGCGCAGTGACGTCGTTGGCCAGCAGCTTCCTGTTCCGCACCACGTCCACCCCCAGCAGCGTGTTCTCGAGCTCCAACGCCTGGAGAATGCCCCGCGTGGTGGTTCCCGGTCCCACGGCGAAGACACAGTCCGGATCCTCCATGGCTCGAAGAACCTCCGCGCAGATTCCCTGGAGAGCTTCCGCTTCGTGGACGACCCCTCCCGCCTTCACGCTCTGGACGAACCGGTTCTCTTCCGGGACCCGCAGGTATCCGTAGAGCTTGGCCCGGACCACGCCCGCCCGGAAGGCCTCCTCGTCGATGTCCATAACCTCGGCGGAACGCATTCGCAGCAGACGGCGCTGCAGCCAGAGGACCACCAGCTCGCCGGCGCTCCGGGGGGTCACGGCATAGACGGCCGAGTGAATCTTGACGCCGGCGGGAACTCCCAGAACCGGCACTTCCTCCCCGACGGCTTGGTAGAGGTCGCGGGCGGTTCCATCCCCGCCGGCAAAGAGGATCAGGTCGGCGCCGGCAGCGGCCATCCGGCGGGCCGCCCGCCGGGTGTCTTCGGGAGTCGTCTGTTCGCCCGCGGTGCGTCCGATGACGGTGGCTGGGAGACCCGACAGAGCACAGGACTCCTCGCCCATCTGGCGGGGGTAGGTGAAAACCCGGGCCTGGTCCTGGAATTCGGAGACGGCCTTCAGCGCTTGGGCCATCCGTCCCGGGGCCTCGGGCCGGGCCCCCAACTCGCGGGCGCGGCGCAGGATCTCGACTCCGTCGCTCCCCTTGAGCCCCACCCGGCCGCCCATGCCGGCGACGGGATTGACGATGACGCCGAGCGTGCGCCGAGGCATTAATCGGAGTTCTTGGCGGCCTGTTTCTTCACGTACTGGCGCCAGGTCACCGCGATCCGCTCGGGCTCGTCGATGCTGGGCGCCGGGACCTTGTGAATCGCCGAATTATGCGGCGCGCTCTTGACCAGTTCCGGGTTTTCGTAGGCTTCCTTGGAGATCTGGCGCAATACGGCCACATACTCGTCGATGTCGTCCTTGGAGTAGGACTCGCACGGCTCCAGGGTGAAGGGCTCGGGGACGATCCAGGGGTGATGGCTGGGCCAGTAGTGCTGGATCCCGTAGTCGGCGATTCTGCGGTTGATGTCGTCGGTTCCGACGCCCGTATCCCGGTTCAGCTTGCCCCAACTGTAGCGCACCTGCTCCAGGCGCCGCTTTTCTTCCGAGTACTGGATGACGACCCCGGGCACCTGGCTCAGCTTCTTCAACATGTAGTTGTTGTTGAGGACGGAGCACTCGGCCACTTCCCGCAACCCGTCGGCGCCGAGCTGCATGATCCAGGCATAAGCCTTGAGGACTCCCTGCGCGTTCCCCAGAAAGGAACGGACCCGGCCGATGCTCTCCGGTTCGCCCTGGTAGTCCAACGAGTAGCGCTCGCCGTCGAACTCGACCCGGGGCAGGGGAAGATAACGCTTCAACTCGTCCACCACGCCGACGGCGCCGATGGCGGGTCCCATGCAGGCGTGCGGCATGGAGAAGGTCTTGTGGACGTTGAAGTGGCAGAGATCGAAGCCCGCCTCTTTCGCTCGCGTCACCCCCAGGAGGCCGTTGGCGTTGGCCTGGTCGTAGCTGCAGAGGGCGCCCGCGCCGTGGGCGATGTCGACGAATTCCTTGATCTGCGGGTTGTAGAGGCCCGTGTCCTCGGGGTTGGTGATGAAGATGCCTGCCGTCCGCTCGGAGACGGCCGCCCTCATGGCGTCGACGTGGGGGTATCCGGTCTCGTCCGGCATCAGGGTGACGACCTTGTAACCCGCGGTGGCGCCGGTGGCCGCGTCGCAAGGGTGGGAGAACATGGTGGTGATCACCTCGTCGCGCTGGTGATCGCCTCGGGAGGCGTGGTAGGCGCGCACCATGGAGGCGTTGGTGAAGACCCCCTGGGCGCCCCCTCCCGGCTGGAAGCTGAACCGGTCCAAGCCCGAGATCTCCTTCAGGAACTGCTCGAACTGGTAGTAGACATGCAGGATCCCCTGAATCGTGCTCTCGTCCTGCAGGGGATGGACCTCGGCCATGCCCGGGTTTCGGGTCGCGACGTGCTCCTGGATCTTGGGGCTGTACTTCATGGTACAGGTGCCCTGGCTGATGTCGATGTTGACGTCGGTCCCCAGGGTCTCCTGGGAGAGGCGCATGTAGTGGCGGTTCACCCGCATCTGGTTGATTTCCGGCAGGGCCGGCGGCTGTTTCCGTCTCAGGTTCTCCGGAATCCGGGAGGTTCCGTCTCCCACCGCTTCCCGGATGCCGGGCTCGGCCTCGGGAACCAGGATTCCCCGTTCCCCGGGTACGTGCATTTCGCAGATGATCTCTTCGTCCCATCGAGCCTGGTGGTATTTCCTGAGCAACGTCTCCCGGTCTCTGCCCATGGTCCCGATCTCCTTCCCGGTTCCGGAATCCTCGGTTCGCCGGATCCTGATTCAGCTACAGCACTCACCCAGGACCTGGGCCAGCGTGTGGATGTCGTCCTGGGTGATTCTCTCGGTCACGCAATAGAGGGCGCTCTGGCCCAACTCGGGAAACTCCCGCGACAGGTCCTTGCCTCCGAAGATCTTACGATCCAGGAGCGCGGCGTTGATCTCACCGACGCTCTTGCCGGTCCCGTCGAAGTTCACGACGAACTCCTTGAAGAACGGGGTCTCCGACGCGACCCGGACCCCCGGGATCCGGGCCATCTCCCGGGCGGCGTACTGGGACTTCTGGAGGATGGTCCGTCCGATCTCCTCCATGCCCTGGGGACCCATCAGCGCCAGGTAGACGCCGGCCGTAATGGCCCAGAGTCCCGTGGTGGTTCCCGTGTACTCCTTGCCCTGTTCCCGGGAACCGTAGGAGGTCCGGTCGAAGAGCACCTCGCCGAATCCCCATTCGCCCTTCCGCACGGTCTCGGTGATCCCGAACATGAGGTCCTTGAACTCGGCCACGTACCGCATGTCGTCGTGGGTGGCGATGAAGCCGCCCTGTCCGCCGCCGCACTGGATGTGCATTCCCAGGGGCTGGAAGTCTCCACAGGCGAAGGTCCCGCCGTAGTGGGCGGGAGGAGCCAGGACTCCCAGGGAAATGGGATCGGTGTAGACCACGAACTCGGCCCCGGCATTCCGGGCGATCTCCCCGATCTCCTCGGCCTGAGTCTCGATGTTGCCCAGGTAACCGGGATTCTCGATGAGGACCGCCGCCGTGTTCGAGGAGACGGAGGACCGGAGTTGATCCAGGTCCAGCAGGCCGGAGCCGGGATCGAAGCCGATGGTTCGGATGGAAACCTGCGGTTCGCCGATACCGCCCAGGTAGTTTCGGACCACGGCCATCAGGTCCGGACTCGCGGAACCGGGAACCAGGACCTCGCTCCTGCCGGTGGTCCGGGAGGCCATCCGCAACGAGGTGGCCGCGGCGGCCGGACCGTCGTAGAGGGGGCAGCTCAGGACGTCCATGTCCAGCAGTTCCCCCATGAGGCTGGCGTACTCGAAGAGGGCCTGCCACTTCCCATGATCGGCGTAAGGCTCGCCCACGTACGCCGTCACGAACTCGCCCCGGCTGCTGATCTCGTCGCAGACCGCTGGGACGTGGTGCTGGGCGCAGCCGGCACCCAGAAAATTCAGGTGGTCATCGCAGTTCCGGTTCCGGTCCAGGATCTCCTCCAGGTGCCGTTTCAGGGAGTACTCGTCCAGGATCGGCTCGGGGAGGTCCATCTTCCGCTTCAGGATCAGATCGTCGGGGATCTCGGCGTAGAGATCCATGATGTCCCGGGCGCCCACTTCCTTGAGCATCCGGGCCTTGATTTCCGGGACCGAATTGGGGATGTAGGGGTAGACGATCCGCTTTTGACTCACGTTGCTCCTCCGTCTGCTCGACTCGGCGCCGTTGGGGAAAGACGACCCGGCGCCGGTGGCGCTCAGTCTACTACGAGCAAGACGGGAAAAGACAAGGCGGAGCGGGGTTTCCGAACCGCCGATTTTCTGGGCGCCGGTAAACGACGGAACGCCGCTACTCCTGGATCCGGTAGAGATGAGTCTTCGTGCGCAGGAAGAGCGCTCCGTCGGCCACGGCGGGCGATGCCATGAAGCCGTCGTCCAGCTTGTTTCGGGCCAGGATCTCCAGCGCATCGCCCGGTTGGATGATGGTGGCGACGCCGTCCTCGTCGAAGAAGTGGATCCGGCGGCTGGCATAAAGCACCGAGGAAGAGTGGAGACCCCCGATTCGTTCCTTCCAGATTTCCTCTCCACTCTTGAAGTCGATGCAAGTGGCGATCCCGTCGTTGCTCACCATGTAGACCCGCCCCCCGACCAGAACCGGGGAGGAGCGCTTGGGAGCGCCCCGGGCGTGTTTCCAGGCGACATGGGATCCGGTCACGTCGCCCCGGCCGCCGAGCCGGACCGCCCAAAGTTGCGCCGTTCCGCCGATATGCCCCGTGGCGATGCCCACCTGCCCGTCGGCGTAAAGGGTCCTGGGCGCCGATGAGTGACCGGTGTGGCGAATCTGCCAGATCTCGCGTCCGGTTCTGGGATCGTATCCATAGGCCCCTTTGGCGCCGGGACTGATGAGTTGTGGCTCTCCCTGGAAATCGACCACCAGCGGCGTATTGTAGGCCTTGCGGAAGTCTCCGGACGCGCGTGGGCGGCCGTCCTCCTCCAGGTCTCCGTAGTCCACCGATCGAAACGTCACCCACCGGTTGGCGCCGGTCGCCTTGTCCAGAGCCACCACGTACTGGACGTCGGCGCCGTCCATGTTCAGGAAGAGGAGGTCCTCCCAGAGATAGGGGGAAGAGGCCGGGCCGCGCCAGTGGTCGCAGGGGAGGTCCCGGCGTTGCCAGAGCACCTCGAAAGTCCCCGTGTCCAGGCAGGCGGTCCCATAGCTCCCGAAATTGATGTAGACGCGGCCTTCCTCGATGGTCGGAGAAGGACTGGCGTAGGAATTGTCGGGGTTGCTCAGGGGACGAGGTCTGGCGACGTCGAAGAGCTTCCGATCCAGCAGGATGCGTCCGCTGTCCCGGTCGACGCACAAGACGGAGAGCTCTTTTCCGTCCTCCGTGGCGGTGGTGAGCCAGACCTGTTTGTCGCGAATCACCGGCGAAGACCAGCCGCGGCCGTGAATCGGCGTCTTCCATCGAACGTTGAGCGTTTCGCCCCAGCGAAGAGGGAGGTTCGCGGCGTCGGAGATGCCGTTCCGGCCGGGACCTCGATAGTCGGGCCAGTTTCCGAACAGGGCCGCGCTCGAAATGCACGCGGCCAGAAGCAGGATCGGAATTCTCTTCATAGTCTCCTTTGCCGACTTGAAAGTAATACCAAAGCCGGTCGAGCTCGAAGTCAGTCGCAGACCAAGGGAATCGGCGACTGGAAATCGCCGTTCCACTACTCCTGGATCCGGTAGAGGTGTGTCTTCGTGCGCAGGAAGAGGGCTCCGTCGGCCACGGCGGGCGAGGCCATGAAACCGTCGTCCAGCTTGTTCCTGGCCAGGATTTCCGGTGTCTCCCCGGGTTGGAGAATGGTGGTTCGGCCGTCCTCGTCGAAATAGTGAATCCGGCCGGCGGCGTAGAGGACCGAGGCGGAGTGGAGACCGCCGATTCGTTTCTTCCAGATCTCCTGTCCGTTCCTGAAGTCGAGGCAGGTGGCGACCCCGTCGTTGCTCACCATGTAGACCCGCCCTCCGGACAGCACCGGAGAGGAGTGCTTCGGAGCGCCGCGCGCGTACTTCCACGCCACGTGGGTTCCGGTCACGTCGCCCCGGCCGCCGAGTCGGATCGCCCAAAGCTGGGCCGCGTTCCCGATGTATCCGGTGCCGATTCCGACCTGGCCGTCGGAGTAGAGGGTCCTCGGCGCCGACGAGTGACCCCCGTGGCGAATCTGCCAGATCTCGCGTCCGGTGCGGGGATCGTAGCCGTAGGCTCCCTTGGCGCTGGGGCTGATGAGTTGCGGTTCTCCCTGGAACTCGATCACCAGCGGCGTGTTGTAGGCCTTGCGGAAGTCTCCGGACATGCGGGGCCGGCCGTTCTCTTCCAGGTCTCCGTAGTCGACCGAGCGGAAGGTCACCCACCGGTTGAAGCCCGTGGCCTTGTCCAGAGCGGCCACGTACTGGACGTCGGCGCCGTCCATGTGGAGGAAGAGGAGGTCCTCCCAGAGCACGGGCGACGAGGCCGGGCCGCGCCAATGGTCACAGGGGAGGTCCCTTCGTTCCCAGATGACCTGGAACGTATCCGTGTCCAGGCAGGCGGTCCCGTAACTCCCGAAATGGACATACACCCGGCCCTCCTCGATGGTGGGCGAGGGGCTGGCATAGGTGTTGACGGCGTTGCTCAGGGGACGAGGTTTGGCGACGTCGAAGAGCTTGCGGTCGACGAGGATCTTGCCACTGTCGCGATCGATGCACAGAACGGAGAGCTTCTTGCCGTCCTCAGTGGCGGTGGTGAGCCAGACCTGTTTCCCCCAGATCACGGGCGAGGACCAGGCACGGCCATGAATGGGCGTCTTCCAGCGAACGTTGAGCGTCTCGCTCCAGCGCAGCGGCAGGTTCGCGACCTCGGACACACCGTCCCGGCGGGGGCCCCGGTAGTCCGGCCAGTTGGCGGACAGGGAGACGCCGGAAAAGCAGACGGCCAGGAGTAGGACCGGAATTTTCTTCATGTCTCCATCGCCTCCTGGACCGGAACGCCGGACCTGGACGGATCCTCAATCGGACGCGGCCCAGTTGGGGGCCGGACCCCACCGATCCGGCCAATCGACGGCGGCCAGATCGGCGGTGAGAGGATGCCACAGATCGACCTTCTGTCTCATCACTCCCAGGTTGTTGGGCATGTCGAACTTGTCCGGAAGCGGCTCCACGCGTCCGGGAACCCCCTTGACGAAGCTCTTCCTGGGAACGTCGCGGTGCACCACCGCCCCCGCGGCAATGAAGCTTCCCTCTCCGATGGTGATCCCCGGAAGGATGGTGCAACCGCCGCCGATGACGACCTCGTCTTCGATGGTGGCTCCGCTGGGCGTCGGCATGACTTCGTAACGGCAAGGCTCCCGGTCGTTCAGGAAGATGACCCCCGGTCCCACGAAGACATGGTCGCCGAACCAGGTCCGTGTCGGGATGTAGGTGTGAGCCATGACCCGCACCCCGTCTCCCATCCGGACGATCCCTTCCACCACTGAATGGTTGAAGATGGTGCAGTAGTCCCCGATCCGGACTTTGGCCCGGATGACCGCGTAGAGACCGGTCTGGAAATAGTCGCCGATCCGAGTGTCGCCGTAGATGACGGTCCCTTGCCGCAAGATCCCGTGGCGGCCGATTCGGGCCGGGCCGCAGTCCCGGTGATACCGGTATCCGAGCGTGACGTCGGGCTCGATGAAAGTGCCCTCACCGATGACGGCATTCTCCATCCGGGTCTCCCGGCCGGTGCGCTGGTGATGGGTCTGACCGTCACTCATTCGGGTTCCTCCCTCCGGGCGTATTCTTGCAGGTCCTGTCGGTTCCGGACATTCTGTCCTGCTCGGCGGAAGGACGCAACGAGGAGACCCGGGCCGGAATCCCGCGAGGCGTTTGTTCACTAAACTCGGAACCGGATCAATGCCGCTTGCGCACCGGAAGCGCCGTCCGGGCCTCGTGGTCCCGGATCATCTGCCCGTGAGTGACGGTTTTTGCCAAGTAACCTTCGGTGTCGAAGTCCGGAAAACGGTCCGGGGAGAATTCGGACGCATCGATGCTGGTCTGTCCGTCCACCATGTATTCCGCCAGGAGGAAACCGGCCACGGGATGGTAGCCGAAGCCGCCCGAGTTGAAGGTGACGGCAAGATAGAGCCCCGGCAGGGCGTCCACGGGACCGATATTGGGCAGAAAGTCCAAGGCGTAGCTCACCAGGCCCACGCGGTGGTAGTCGATCCCGACGCCTTGAATCAGGGGCAGGCGGTCCCGAACCGCCACCTGAATGAAGGGCAGGGAACGGGGATCGGGCACCAGTTCGGTGAGACGGAAGTCGGGTCCGGGCCTCTCGATCTGAACCGCTTCGTGGGCGCCGGTGCCCAAAAGAACACGATCATCCTCCGTGGGACGGTAATAGACGCCCTTGGCATCGTCGTTGGTGGCCGGGAGCCGGGGCGGATGTTCCAAGGGCATGGTGACCCACCGTTCGTGAACGAAGTTGCGCACCGGCAGCGGTTGACCCGCCTGCGCCATCAGGGAGTTGGCCCAGGCATTGACGGTGCAGACCACCGAGTCCGCCCGCAATTTCCCCGATTCCCGGGTCCGGACGCCCGTGACCCGTCCGCCTTCGATCAGGAAATCGTCGATGGTCACGCCTTCCCGGAGTTCCACTCCCATCTCCCGGACCTTGGCGCTGAGAGCGGGCAGGTAGCGGTCCGGCTCACTGTAACCGCCGCGCAGGTCCAGCACACCGTACTCGTCGCCGCCGATCCGTAGATCGGGGAATCGTTCCTCGATCTCACGCCGCCGCAACACCTGAAATCGAGCTCCAGCGCGACGGTGCATGGGATGCAGGCGGCGGGCCCGCTCGAACTGCCGGGAGTCCAGGAGATTCAGGCACCCGACCTGGTGAAAGTCGTAGTTTTCAAGGATCTTGTCGAACCGCTCGAAGATGTCGAAGGTGATGCCTCGCGCCCGGCTGGCTCCCTCGGTGGCCATCATCATGGTGTTGATGGCCCCCGACCGGCTGCTGGACCCGTCCCCCACCCGGCCCTTGTCCAGGAGCAGGACCTTCCGAACTCCCTTGTCGGCCAGATGGAACGAGGTGCTTAATCCGGCGATCCCGGCGCCGACGACGATCACCGACTGTGACGTGTTTGCCATGCTTCGTCCTCCAATCGGAGGCTATGGTACGCTGAATTCATGCCACAGTCGCCACCTCCCAAGCCATTGAAACCCCATCCCGGGATCCGGATCGAGAAGATTCCGGTCAGAGGCGCCGCCGGGCTCATCTTCGTCTTCGGCGTCATGTTCATTTTCTGGGCAGGAGTCCCGCCTGTCCGCGGTTTCCTGATTCTGGGAGTCGTGGGAGGCTTGGCAGCGTTTGCGGGACTCCGTTGGTGGCGCCACCGGAATCAAGGGCATACCGGCCGCCGGCTCTTCACCGAGACTAAAATCTCCGCTACCGCGGCGGGCCAACCCGGGCGCGCCGCGCCGTCACCGAAACAGGACTGACTCCTGGTTCTGATGCTTGTGAAAGAGGGCGGTCGGCACCGGTCATCGTGTCCTGCGCCCGCGAACGGCCAGATACTCCTATTATCAACAAGTTTCCACCCGGACAGTCCGCTGTGCGGGTAATGGACGTAAGTGAGGCAGAGTCGATATCCATGGGACCCGGACGAAACCAGCATCCTGCCGTTCCGTGTTGGGGCTACGGGCCGCACAACGGCCCGGAAGTCTGGGGGGCGCTCGATTCCGCGTTTATCTCCTGCGCCTCGGGCGACGAACAGTCGCCCATCGATCTGACGGCGGGCCAGTCCGCCGAGCTGGCGCCGATCGAGTTCGACTACCGCAGGACCCGATTCGCCATCGAGAACACCGGGCATACGATCCAGGTGAACCCGAACTCCGGCAGCGGCATCGTCCTCAACGGAGTACGCTCCGCCTTGGTGCAGTTTCACTTCCACCATCCCAGCGAACATACATTTGACGGCAGTCGACTGGCGCTGGAGATGCACCTGGTGCATCGAAGTGATTTCGGGTCGCTTACGGTGCTTGGAATTCTGTTCAAGGAAGGACCGGCGAGTGAGGCCCTGGCTCCAGTCTGGAAGCATCTTCCACCCGAAAAGTCCGAGTCGCAAATGGTGCCGGGCGAACTCGATTTGGCATTGCTCCTGCCTGCCGTCCGAACGACATGGAGGTACCGGGGTTCCCTCACCACTCCACCCTGCACCGAAGGTGTCGACTGGGTCGTCCTGACCGAGCCGCTATCGATGTCGAAGACGCAAATTGCCGCATTCGGCGCCATTCATCCACACAACTTTCGCCCTGTGCAGCCCCTCGGCGACCGCGTTCTGCTGCGCGAATGACCGCCGCGGCGCTGTCCTCCCCGTAGAGGCCCATTGCCTCTTGACTTGCATTCCGGGCTACCGATATGGTGTGCCTCATTGGAAAAACGCTCACGCAATGAGCGTTCGTTTCCGACCTTCAGCTTGAGGAGAGAGCGATAAATCGTTTCCTGGCGGCCTGCACGATCCTTGCCCTGGGGATTTCCGCCGGGACCGCCCAAGCGACTGACGTTCCGGCCGACGCACTCGATCGTTTTCCGGGCAAGGAGTGGGAAACCAGGCGTCCTGCGGACGTGGGCTTCGACGAGGATGCCCTGAGGAGGATCCTGCCGCGGGTCGGGATCGGGGGGACCATTGTCCGCCACGGATACGTGGTGGCCACCTGGGGCAACCAGAGGACTGCCGTCCAGACCGCGTCCATGGGCAAGACGTTTAACGCGACCTGCCTGGGCCTGGCCGTCGATGCCGGCCTGGTCGAGTTGGACGACCTGGTCTGGAAGACCTGGACGGGCGAGGGAGAGCTGTCCCATTCTTACAAATACCTCAACGAAGGCCACCATCGAAAAATCACCTGGAGGCATTTCGCCAACATGGTGTCGGGCTTTCCGGACATTGACCTGAGCCGGTCCGACGGCGAGATGGGGGATTCCACCTACAACTATGCCCACCGGGCGCCGGGGGGCGAATACATCTACAGCGACGGGGGGATGTGGCGGTTCGCCCAGGCCTTGACGGCGCTTTGGGGCAAGGATCTCAAGGACGTGCTGGACGAGAAGATCTTCCGGCATCTCCAAGTGCCCGCCGGGCGTTGGGACTGGATGCCCGCGCGTGTGATTCAGGAAAACCTCATGTACCCCTTCTGGCCGGGCTACGGACGCTACCTGGATCCGCCGTGGGAGATCGGCGGACACGCCGTCCGGGCCGGACCGGGCTGGGTGGTCATCAATTCGGACGACGCCGCCCGCTTCGGCTATCTCTTCCTGCGCAACGGGCGCTGGCGGGACCAGCAACTAGTCAGCAAGGAGTGGGTGGAGCAGACGCGCAAACCGCAAAGCCGCCGGCATGCCGGCCACGGGGGCGAGGACTACAGCCTGAACTGGTGGTTGCCGGGACAGGGCGTGCAGGAAGCGCGGGGCGGCAACATCAACTGGCAGGCCGTCTCCCGGATCTCGGTGGTCCCCGAGTACGATCTGGTGGTGGCCACCATCCGGACCAACTACGTAGCCCGTAAAGTCGTCGGATCCACCTATTTCGGATCCCAGTATCAGGGCGACCGGGATTGGGTCTTCCGGCTCTTGAAGACCATCGTGAAGTGAGACATTCGAACTGCGAACCGCAGGGAACTTAATTGACCGAAGGAGCGTAACCGATGCGAAGAATCCAGATTTCAATCCTTTTCCTGAGCGTTGCCATGCTGGCAGCGCCCCTGTCGGCCCAGATCACCACGGGCGGGATCAGCGGCCGGGTCACGGACGAGACGGGCGGCATCATCCCGGGCGTCGACGTCCTCCTGACCAACGTGGGAACGGCCCGGACCTTTGGCGCCGTCACCGGCGACACGGGGGCCTACAAGTTCGTTTTCCTGCAGCCGGGCGACTACTCGATTCGGGCGGAGTTGGCGGGATTTCAACCCGTGCTCCGGCGGGACATCGTGGTCCGGGTCAATGAAACCGTCGCCGTGGACATCACTCTCTCGCCGAGTGAGATCCAGGAGGTCGTGGAGGTCCTGGGGACACCCCCGCCCCTGCAGACCGAGTCGGGCGAAATCGGAGACGTGGTCGATCATGAGACGATCGTCAACCTCCCTTTGAACGGCCGCAATTTCATCCAGTTGGTGGAATTGCAGCCCGGAGCCGTCTCCACCCACAAGCTCCCCGGAGGGGGGATCAGCTTTCACAGCAGCATTTTCGGCGGCAACTTCTCGGTGCACGGGGCGCCGGCTGAAGGCACGGTCTTCCTGCTGGACGGGATCGACATGAAGGACGCGGTCGATACCCGAGTCGGATTCCGCATGACCGTCGACGCCATCCAGGAGTTCAAGTTCCAGGCCGGGAACTACTCGGCCGCGTTCGGACGGGCTTCGGGAGGTGTGGTCAATATCGCTTCCCGCGCAGGGGTGAACGATTACCACGGTTCCGCCTGGGGCTTTTTCCGGAACGACGCCTTTGACGCCCGCACCTTCTTCGCCGCGGAGAAGGAGCCCTTCTCGCAGCAGAATATGGGTGTGGCCATCGGCGGACCGATCGTGGAAGACCAGACCTTTTTCTTCGTCACCTACGAGGCGATCCGGTCGGACAAGGAAGTGACCCGCGCCGTCAGCGTACCCACCGATCTGCAACGGCGGGGAGACTTCAGCGAGGGCAATCCCATCTTCAACCCCTTCGACGTCGACCCCGACACCGGTCTGCGCGCGCCTTTTGCGAACAAGGTGATCCCCGAGAACATGTGGCATCCGGCCTCGGTCAAGGCCTTCACGCGGTTGTTTCCCACGGCGAATCGTCCCGGTGTGGTCAGTAATCTCGTCGATTCGTCAATCCAGGAGGTCATCAGCGACCAGTTGAACATTCGGATCGACCAGAGGATCGGAGAGGAAGACACCATCTTCGGCCGCTATACGCTGGTGAAGTACGACCGCCTTTGGCCCTTCGTCTTCGCTTCGCTCCCCAATTTCACCACCGTCTGGAAGTCCCCGGCTCAGAATGCCGTGCTGGGTCATACCCACACGTTCGGAGCCAGTGCGGTGAACGACCTCCGGGTCGGCTTCAACCGGCACACGCAGGTCCTGGAGGACTCGGAACAGGAAGTGGCGGTCAACGAGGAGTTGGGGATCCACGGATTGAGTCCCCGTTTTCTGGGCAACCCCAACATCAACATCGCCGGTCTGGGCGGCACCGGGGCCATCGCCAATGCGCCCAACAATCGCTCCGACAACCAGTTCGCGGTGAGGGAGAACTTCTCCTACATCACCGGCAACCACAACATTTCCACGGGCGCCTCCGTCGACTGGTACCAGATGAACGGCGGCCATGCCCTGTTTGCCCACGGCTTGTTCACCTTCAACGGAATTTTCACGTCGCAGTTGACCGAAACCGGGACTCAGCCGGGGACGGGGAACCCCGTGGCGGACTACATTCTGGGCGTACCCAACCGGACCTCCCGGTGTTGCACGGTCAATGACGGTTTCCGCAACTTCCGCAAGAAGGACTTCGGCATCTACATCAACGACGACTGGAAGGTGTCGCCTGATCTGACCTTGAACCTGGGGGTGCGGTACGAGCTGTTCCAGCCCCCCTATGAGAAACACGGGCGCTACGCCCAGCCGGATTACTCCAGTGCACCCGAGCTGGTTCTGGCGCACGCCGGAGAGGACATCCCGCGGGGAGTCTACAAGGCGGACAAGAACAACTTCGCCCCCCGGCTGGGTTTTGCATACCGGATCAACGACCAGACCGTTCTTCGCGGCGGCTACGGGCTTTTCTACATGTCCCCCAACATGGTCTTCTCGTTCTTCGCCGCCATGTCGCCTCCCTACGTCAGTCCGGAGACCTTCATCTCGGACACCAGGACACCCCAGTTGTCCTTCAGCGCCCCGTTTCCCGGGGTTGGGCTTCCCAGCTTGAACTTCTACTCCAACGATCCCGGATGGACGGACCCCTACAACCAGGTCTGGAACCTGACCCTGCAGCGGCAGATCGGGAATACCGCCATTTCCGCCTCCTATATCGGCAACCGGGGGAGCAACCTCCTCACCGTTTTCAATGCCAACTCACCGCTGAGACCGGGACCGGGATCCGTTGCCTCGCGCCGAATTATCCCTTCCATCGTGAACGACACCCGGACCGACAACCAGGGCTGGTCGAGCTACAACGGGCTGGAGTTGAGGGCGGAGCAGCGATTCTCCGGCGGCCTGGGCTTCCTTGTCTCCTATGTCTGGTCCAGGTGCATGGATACCGGGAGTGTCCAGGTCAACGGGGACGGTTCTCCCCGGGGGACACGGGACCCGCGCAACTTCGAAGAGGATTGGGGACCCTGTCAATATGACGTTCCGCACCGCTTCGCAGCGAACTGGGTCTATCAGCTTCCCTTCGGCAAGGGAATGGGGGGCCTCGGCGGAATGTTGCTCCGGAACTGGCGGATTCAAGGGATCGTGACGCTGGAGGGCGGCCAGCCGTTCCACATCGGACTGCCCTACGACAACAGCAACACCGGACTCGGAACGGACACTCCGGATTGGGTGTCGGGTCAGGACCCCAACGCCGGCCCCAAGACCGTGCAGCAGTTCTTCAACATCAGGGCCTTCCAGAATCCACAGCCGTTCACTTATGGGAATCTGGGCCGAAACGTGACCCGCGGTCCGGGGTTCGCCAACGTCGACTTCGGGCTGCATCGCAGGTTCCCGATCACCGAAGACCATGTGCTCGAATTTCGAGGGGAGGTGTTCAACGTCCTCAACCGGGCCAACTTCCTGCAGCCGGCCAATACCTTCGGCACCCCGGCCTTCGGCGTGATCGGCGGTGCGTTCGAGGCGCGGGAAATCCAGTTCTCGCTGAAGTACACGTTCTAAGGAGCGGCGGTTTTCCTACCGCCGGTAGGAGCGGGAGCGGCGGTTTCCAACCGCCGAATTGCGGAGTGAGCATGAACGAGTGCGAAACGCGCCCCATTGGCATTCGCCTGCACATGCGGCACCATGCACGGGCGATTAAAACTCGCCGTTCCGTGGCGCTGATCGTCCTCTCCGTCCTGCTTGGCTCTAGCGGTCTCGACCGGGCGTCGGCGCGCCCGGCTGCCGGGCATGAGGAGGTCACGCTGGATCTCGGATCGGGGGTAAAACTGGAACTGGTCCGGATCCCGCCCGGCGAGTTCATGATGGGGGAGACCGACTGGTCTCGTGCCTTGATCGGTCTCTTCGCTCCCCATGATCTGCGCGCCCGCCAGGTGACCATTACCAAAGCCTTCCATCTCGGGAAGTACGAGGTCACCGTCGGGCAGTTCCAGCGCTTCGTGGAGGACAGCGGCTACGAAACGGACGCCGAAACGGGTCGCCGATCCTGGCGGGAACTGGGGAAAGGCTGCTACACCATGGGCGGAGGGAGCTGGGGTCCCAAATCCGGCGCCTCCTGGCGAAATCCCGGTTTTCCCCAAGACTCGGACCATCCCGTGACCTGCATCAGTTGGTTCGACGCCGCCGAGTTCTGCCGCTGGCTGAGCGCCGAGACCGGACGAACGGTTCGTCTACCAACCGAGGGTGAGCTGGAATACGGCCAGCGGGCCCTGACCGTCACCCGCTACTACTGGGGCAAGAGGCCGGCCGACTACGTGCGGGATCCCCGGCTTCCCAGCGGCTACTGGGCCAACGTGGCGGATGCCGCCATGGCGGACGTTTCCGACGCCGACCTGTTCCTGACGGGGACCGAAATGCGCAGTCTCATCCCCGAGGGAAGGGACGACGGATACGAGGGCACGGCTCCCGTGGGAAAGTTCTATCCCAACCCGCGAGGCCTCTTCGACGCCATCGGCAACGTCTGGGAATACACCCTGGACTGGGCGGGGGAAGACCCGGCCCGAACCGATCCACGAGGACCGGAGGCCGAGGGAGTCCGCAGCATGCGGGGAGGAAGTTGGCTCAACAGCCCGGACGCCTATCGGCCTTCATTCCGGCCGGAAATCGAGCCCGGCGGGCGGACCAGCACCCGGGGAATGCGTGTCCTGGTGGAAGAGTGACCTCTTCGAATCGAGACCTCCCGTGTCTCCGGTTCCCGATTCCTCCAGATCTTCACTTTCAATCGTCGCTCCTTCAGAAGGAATCGAGGACTTACCGTCCGAACCATTCCGAGATTTCGGGCAGGAGTATCCAAGAGACGAAATCGGCTGACCGGAGGATTTCCCATGTCCCGGTCTGAGTACGATGTGCAACTGGACCGTCGGGTCCGGGTCCCGATGAGAGACGGAGTCGAGCTGGCGGCCGTCGTCGTTCGGCCGAAAGCGGAGGGCAGGTTTCCGGCCATCATGGCCTACAACCCCTATCGTTGGCTGAGGCAGGTCAAAGATACGAGCTCAGAATCGACCTACAACCACCGCTGGGACGGGCCTCCCTACTTTGCCCAACGGGGCTACGCCGTCATCTACTTCGATGTCCGCGGCACCGGAAATTCCGGAGGGACGACGCAGGACGTCTATTCCGACGAGGAGCGCCGGGACGCCTGCGACATGGTGGAATGGATCGCCGCCCAACCCTGGTGCAGCGGCAACGTCGGGATGTGGGGCATGTCCTACGGCGGTGTGGTTCAGTGGCAGGTGGGGGTGCAGAATCCTCCCGCGCTGAAGACCCTGGTGATCGGATCCTCCAACGACGACGTCTACCTGGATTGGACGAATCCGGGCGGCAGCATCCGTCCCTACATGTTCGACAGCTTCGCCCCCATGATGACCGCCTTCAACGCGGCGCCGCCCGACGCAGATATCGTTGGGCCCGAGTGGAGCCGACTGTGGGAAGAGCGGCTGGAGAAGAACGTTCCCTGGGGGATCGGCTTCATTTCGAATCTGCTCCAGGGGCCCTACTGGCGTGATCGCTCACTGCAGCCGGACTACAGCCGGATCAAGGTTCCCGTCATGTTCTGGTGCGGTTGGGCCGACCCTTATCCCACCCCCATCCTGCGGGCCTTCTCCAAGCTGGAAGTCCCCAAGAAGATCCTGTTGGGTCCTTGGGGACACTACTGGCCGGAAGAAGCCCTGCCCGGTCCCAGGATCGATTTCAGGCACGAGATGCTCAAGTGGTTCGACCAGTGGCTCAAAGGGGAAGACACCGGCGTCATGGAAGAGCCCGCCGTGACTCTCTTCATTCGCCGCTACAAGCGGCCCGCGGCTCATATGTACCTGGAGGACGCCGGATTCTGGAGACATGAAAACGAGTGGCCGCCGGCCCGGAATCAGGACACTCCATTTTACCTCCAACCTGACGGACGGCTGAATCGAATGAGACCCCCCGGCGAGAGCGCGTCCGACGAGTACGCGTACGACCCGTCGGTCGGGATCAGCGCGGGGATCTACTGGGGCGGGGGAATCATGCCCTGGGCCATGCCGGTGGACCAGCGGCTCGACGACGCCTGCTCCATGACCTACACCACTTCACCGCTGGAGCAGGACCTGGAGGTCACGGGGAATCCGAAGGCCGTGCTTTATGCCGCCTCCACGGCCGACGCGGCCTACTTCCACGTGAAGCTCACGGATGTGGCGCCCGACGGCACCTCGAAATGGCTGACCGACGGCGGATTGCTCGCCACGCACCGCGATTCCCACTCGAATCCGGAACCCATGAATCCCGGACAGATCTACGAGCTGGAAATCGACCTGAAATATGTCTCCTACCTGTTCGAGAAAGGCCACCGCATCCGGGTCAGCATTGCCAGTTCGGATTTTCAGAATGCTTGGCCCACTGCCAAGCCCGCCGTCAACGCCATCCACCGGGACGGGCGGCATCCTTCTCATGTCGTCTTGCCGGTGACGCCTGCTCAGGCTCCATCCATAGGCCGACCGGAATTCAGGCCTTCTCCGAGGCCGCCCGCGACAATGGCGGACATCAGCAGCAGCACCCGGCACGAGATCAGGCACGACCTGGTGAACGAATCGGTGACGGCCACTCTGGAGAGAGTCTCCGAGACGGGTCCGGCGCCAGGACTGGCGCATTCCACCTATACGGTGTCGAGACGGGATCCCGCGGAAACGGTTCTCAAGGCCCGTTACGTTTACCAGGTCCCGCCCGCGGGGTCGGGAATGACCGTGGAAGCCAATGAATTTCTGATCAGCGATCTGGAGGCGTTCCATTTCGTGAGCCAGGTGGAGGTGACGATGAACGGGAAGCGTCACTTCCACAAGAGTTGGAGAGTCAGCGTGCCCCGACAATTGAACTGAAACGCGGCCTCGTCCGGCGTCCGGCTGGAACGACCGATGCCAAGAGAATCGGGCAACAGAAGGAGAGTCATCATGCGGATCCTGTTTTTCCTGCTCACGATCCTGCCCGCGACGCTGCTCGCAGAGTCCCACGGGCTCTCGAAGCCGATCTACGAGGGGAAGGTCAAGATCATCTATCCCCGCGTCGCCATGCGGGACGGGGTGGAGCTGGCGACCAAAATCACCATGCCGGACGCGGAAGGCCGTTTTCCCGCCGTCATGATGTACCACCCCTACCGCGGGGTGAGGGAACCCTTGCCCGACTATCGGGACGAAAGGCCCATGCTGGTGCCGTATCTGGCGGAACGGGGCTACGCCATCGTCCAGTACGACGTCCGCGGCACGGGCAACTCCGGCGGATGGAGCAAGGACATCTACTCCGACGACGAGAGGCGGGACGGCTACGAGATGGTGGAGTGGATCGCTCGTCAACCGTGGTCCAACGGCAACGTGGGGATGACCGGCATTTCCTACGGCGGCGTGGTGCAGTGGCAGGTGGCGGTCCAGAATCCGCCCAGCCTCAAGACCATTATCGTGCGCTCGGCCAACGACAGCGTCTACACCGAGTGGACCTATCCCGGCGGCTCTCTTCGCCCATACATGTTCGACACCTATTCACCCCTCATGACGGCCTACAACTTCGCGCCCCCCGATCCCGAAATCGTCGGTGAGAAGTGGAGCAAAATCTGGCAGACGCACCTGGACAACAACCAGCCCTGGGGAATCGGATACATCTCTCACCAGCAGGAAGGGCCGTACTGGCAGGACCGGTCATTGTCGGCCGACTACAGCCGGGTCAAGTGTCCGGTCTTCGTCATCGCCGGCTGGGCCGACGTCTATCCGACGGCCCTGCTGCGGGCCTTTTCCAAGCTGGAAGTCAAGCACAAGAAAGCCCTGGTGGGACCCTGGCGGCACATCTGGGCCGAGAACAAGAAGACGGTGCCCGGTCCCCGGATCGACGGCCGGCCCATCATGTTGAAGTGGTTCGACTATTGGCTCAAGGGGATCGACAACGGGGTGCTGGAGGAGCCTCCGGTGACGGTCTTCGTCCGGGAATACGATCCTCCCTCTCCCGTCATGCCCATCGAGGAGCCCGGTTTCTGGCGCTCCGAACTGGAATGGCCCATTGCTCGGGAGCAGCCCACCAGGATGTACTTTCACCCGGACGGCAAGCTGAGCCGGACGGCTCCCGGGGGATCGGATGAGGAAGGAGACCGCCTTGAGTACAAGCCCACCGTGGGGGTCACCTCGGGAATCCACTGGGGGGGAGGGATTCTCCCCTGGGGCAACCCCATCGACCAGCGGGCCGACGAAGCCTACTCCCTGACCTACACCACGGAACCATTGGAGGAACCGCTGGAGGTTTCGGGCACGCCACGCGCCATGCTGCACATCTCCTCCACGGCCGAGGTTGCCTATTTCCGCGTGAAGCTCATCGACGTGGCGCCGGACGGGACCTCCAAGCTGGTCCGTTACGGCGGCCTGAACGCCGCGCACCGGAAGTCTCATTTCGATCCCGAACCGCTCCGGCCCGGAGAGGTGCACGAGGTGCCGGTGGAAGTGAAGGTGATGACCTACGTGTTCGCTCCCGGGCACCGGGTCCGGGTGGCCATCGCCAACGCCGACATCCAGAACGCCTGGCCCACGGCCCTGCCGGCGGTGAACACCGTGTACCGCAACGGCCGTTACCCGTCTCACATCGTCCTGCCGGTGATCCCGGAACAGAATCCCAAACTGCCGGAGCCCGAGTTCGTGAACCTGCCCAACGCCGACCCCAAGGTGGCGCTGGATCAAGAGAAACCGATGGCGTACTCCATTACCCAGGACCTCGTTGCGGAAACCACGACGGTCCGGCTCGGCAAGGAAAGAAAGGGTAAACGGGGCGACGCCGAGCAATACATGAAGCTTTTCTCGAGTTTCACCGTGTCCGAAAAGAACCCGGCCAACGCGGCGCTGAAGGCAGAGGCCACGCTGTCGATCACGCGGCCGGAATCGGAAGTCAAGATCGAAGCGAACGAGTTGACCTCCAGCAACAAGGCGGCATTCCGTCACCTGGTGGAGATCGAGATCACCGTCAACGGGAGGAGACACTTCAACCGGAGTTGGTCGGTCACCATTCCACGAAGACTGAACTAGCGTGCCGCAGATCCTGTGTTCCGCAGCCAGAGGGAGAGGTGTTCCATGTCGTGTTATCCCAGGATTCCCATCCCGTCCGTACCCGTTGTCCTCCAGGTTCTGATCTTCATGACGGCAACCGGACTGGCGTCGGGTCCCTGGTTCGTCAGCAACGATCCCTCCTGGGTGGACAAGCTCTCGCAACCCCGATACGGCATCCACTTCGAACATGACGTCAAGGTCCGCATGCGGGACGGCGTCCGGCTGTCGGCCAACATCTGGCGGCCCAAGGCGGATGGGAAGTTCCCGGTGATCTTCGTCTACATGCCTTATGACAACACCCGGAAGTCGGAGTTCTTTCAGGGGGACATCATCGGCCGCGCCCAATACTTCGTACCCCGGGGATACGTCTTCGCCTGTATCGACGTCAGGGGGCGTTACGATTCCGAAGGGGAATCCTACCTCTACTGGGACCCGAAGTGGCGGGAAGGAAAGTTCGACGGACAGGATGTCTACGACTGTCAGACCTGGCTCGGAGAACAGCCCTGGTCCACGGGAAAAATCGGGATGTGCGGCGGTTCGTATCTGGGATTCGTGCAGTGGATGGGCGCCACCGAAGCGAACCGCTACCTCACGGCCCTGATCCCGTATGTGACTCCCGACGACCATTGGGACAACGTGTACCCCAATGGCGCGTTCCAACTCTCCAACAGCCTCAACCTGCTGGCATTGCTCGGCAACCTGACGGCCAACAACAACGACGGCCTCCGGAACGATTTCCTGGACTGGGACAAGCTGTACCGTCACCTTCCCATCCGGACCATGGACCAGGCCATGTTCGGGCAAACCGACATCCTGTGGCAGGACCTGGTGGATCATCCGGACAACGACCACTACTGGCGGTTCAGCGTGGGAGACCGTCCCCGGGCCGGAGAGATGGGCGCGGGACAGTACCACAAGGTCCAGGTGCCGACCCTCAACATCACCGGCTGGTACGACCAGGTTTCCCAGGCCACCATCAACGGTTACCTGGGCATGGTCCAGTACGGCCCCGAGAAGATTCGCGGCCAGCATCGCCTGCTCGTCGGTCCCTGGAGGCATGGGGTGGGACCCCGGGAGGTGGGCGATCTCGACTATGGTCCGGAGGCGGACGTGGACTTTCGTCCCATCGAGCTTCGCTGGTACGACTACTGGCTCAAGGGCATCGACAACGGGATGATGGACGAGCCGCCCGTCGACATCTTCGTGATGGGGGAGAACGAGTGGCGCACTGAGCACGAATGGCCCCTCAAACGTGCCCGGATCACGAAGTACTACCTCCACAGCGGCGGGCAGGCCAACAGCCGCTTCGGCAACGGCACTCTGAGCACCCGGCCGCCGTCCCAAGAACCGGCCGATGTCTTCGCCTACGATCCGGACGATCCGGTTCCGACCTACGGCGGCAACGTGAGCATGTACCCCTCCACCGGGGGGCCCCGGGATCAGAGGGCCATCCAGCGGCGGGACGATGTGCTCGTCTACACCGGCGAGATCCTGGCAGAGGAGATCGAGGTGACGGGTCGGGTCCTGACCCTGCTCCATGCCGCCTCCAGCGCGACCGACACCGACTTCACCGCCAAGCTGGTGGACGTCCACCCCAACGGCTACGCTCAATTGCTGGCGGAGGGGATCATACGGGCCCGCTATCGGGATTCGTTCAAGAAGCAGACGCTGCTGGAACCGGGCAAAGTCTACGAATACACCATCGATCTGTGGTCCATCAGCCACGTCTTCAAGCGTGGGCACCGGATTCAACTGGAGATTTCGAGCAGCAACTTTCCGAAGTACGACCGCAATCCCAACACCGGCCAAAAGTTTGGTGAAGACGCGGAACTGAGAAAGGCGACGCAGACGGTTCATCACGATGCCGCCTACCCGTCGCACATCGTGCTTCCGGTGATTCCCTGAGAAATCGATTCCGAGAGGAGCTATATTCTTCCCGAGTCAAGGAGGTCGGCGAGATGCATAAGACAGCGGATGCGGTAGTGATCGGAGGGGGAATCGCGGGCGCAAGCGTGGCCCATTTTCTGGCCCGAAAGGGATTCAAAAAGGTCGTCTTGCTTGAGAAGGGCCGTCTGGCCGGCGTGAGCACGGGCCGGTCGGCCGCCGTGGTCCGGACCTACTACTCCAACCCCATCACCGTGAAACTGGCGTGGCGCGCGGTGCAGATGTTCGAGAACGACCGGGAGGCGCTGGGAGGCGATTCCGGGTTTCGGCAGATCGGATTTCTCCTCCTCTTGGATGAGGGATGGAAGATGGCCGGTGACCAGATACTGGAGATGGAGAGCACCCACGGCGTCGAGGTCCGGGAACTGTCGCGGGAAGACATCCGGGAACTCGCGCCGCCGCTGAACCTGGAGGGGATCGTCCGCGCCATCTTCGAGCCTCGCTCCGGCTGCGCGGATCCGATCCGGACGACCGAGAGCTTGGTGAACGGAGCCCATCAGTGGGGTCTGACGGCGCACGTGGGAGTGGCGGCCACCGGCATCAACCTCGACGGCGGCCGCGTCCGCTCCGTGGAGACGGAGCAGGGAACCATCGACACCCCCGTGGTGGTGAACGCAGCCGGGCCCTGGGGGCGGCAGGTGGGCCTTTGGGCCGGCCTCAACTACTCTGTCCGCTGGAGCCGGGAGACGGACCTGATCGTGACTCAGCCGGGTGATTTCGGCCCTCTTCCCGTCATTTCCGATCCCCCGCAACGCGCCTACTACAAGCCTCACGCGGACAACACGATGCTGGCCGGACTCGGCTACCCCAAAGAGGTGGAGCCGCTGAACATCGATTCGTACAACGAGGACCTGGACGCGGATCAGCGCGGGCGGATCGAGGCCTGCCTGTTCAAGCGGATTCCCGTGCTTCGGGAGATGGAATACCACCACGGATACGCGTCCATCTATACGATCATGGACGACTGGCACCCGGTCGTGGGACCGGAGCCCCACATCGAGGGCTACTACGCCTTCTTCGGAGGCAGCGGCCATGGCTTCAAGATCGGCCCGCCGCTGGGTGAGGCGCTGGCGGACATCATCGCGGGTGACGAACCCGAGATCGACATTCACCAGTTTCGGCCGTCCCGCTTCCTGGAAGGGGAGACCTTCTCCTCGGCCTGGGGAGGCGGAAACCGGGGTTGAAGGGAACGAAATTTCCAAGGGGGAACGATGGAACCCGATAAGACCGAAACCCGGGACGACAGGGGAGAATCCTATCGGTACGCCAGCCATGAGCTCGACCTGATGGACCGGGTCGAGTTGCCGCGGCTGAACCCCTGGTTGAGCCTGGCCCTGCTGGTCCTGGCCGGTTTCGCCTACGTCTGGATCTGGGGAGTTCTCCTGCGAGGATAAGCGATGGAAGAGTTCCAGCCCTCCTGGTGGCTGATCGCAACCTACCTGCTCCTGATGTTCGGGATCGGCATCTGGGCCGCCCGGACGCGGGTCGGCCGGATGGAGGACATGGCCGTCGCCGGCCGCAGCTCCGGACCCTGGTTGATCGCCTTCTCGGTGGCCGCAACCTGGATCAACGGGACCACCCTGATCGGGATCTCGGGAGTGGCCAAGGACTTCGGCTTGAGCGCCTACTGGACCGGCGGTTCATTCGTCCTCGCCACCATCTGGATGTCCTACTACGTGGTCCCGCGCCTTCGGGCCACCCGAATCATCACCGTTCCCCAGCTCTTCGAGCGCTTCTACGGCCCCCGTCACCGCCTCGTTTCCCTTTCCCTCATCATCCTTCGGGACTTGGGCGCCACCGCGGGAGTCATGGGTTCCCTGGCCGTGGTCACTTCCAGCATCCTGCAGATCTCGCTGCTGCAGTCCCTGGCGCTGGTCGGGGCCTTGACCCTGGTCTACGTCTTCCTGGGTGGGATGTGGGCCATCCTGGTGACGGACGCGATCCAGTTCTTCATCGTCTCCATCGGATCCGTCGCGCTCGTGGTTTTCGGTTTTCTGGGCGCCGGAGGTTTTTCCGTACTGCGGTCCATCGAGGACCCGGACTTTCTCGGCAGCTTCGGCACCGGCGGTCCCAGCCAGGTCATCGCCTGGGTCATCATCGGCATATCCATCACCTTCGGCTATCAGAGCGTGATTCAGCGGGGGTTGGCAGCCTCCAGCACGGCCGCCGCCCACAAGGGATTCCTCTACGGCGGGATCATCTCGACGATCTGGTACATGGTTCCGCCGCTGATCGGCGTCTTGGGGCGGGCCCTCTACGGAGCGGACATCTCCGGCGACGACGTATTCCTCCAAATGACCTTCGGCGTGGCCGGGGGGCAATTGGGCAGCATAATCATCGTGGGGATCCTGGCCGCCAGCATGTCCACTCTCGACTCCACCATCAACACCATCGCCTCCAACTTCACCATCGACATCTACAACCGGTTCCTCAATCCCAACGCCAGTCCCAGGGCTCAGCTCTGGCTCTACCGCCTGAACGTCATTCTGGTCGGCGCGCTGGCCGCCGCCATTTACTACGTTTTTCCCTTGATGATCGAACTGTTCTGGCTGGGCGGACGGATCATGGGAGCTTCGGTGGCGCCCGTGGTGGCGGCGATGGTCCTGTTTCCCCGAGTCCGGCGGGCTCCCAGAACCGTTCTCACCTCCATGCTGACCGGAGCCAGCGTGATCATCCTCTACCAGGTCCTGGGAAGCGTCCAGGAGGTGGGCACCATCGTGGTCGTCTGGACCATCGATCCCATTCTGATCGGGGTGCCCATCACTGTCTCGCTGCTGGCGCTCGGAACCTGGTGGGAGACGCGCGATGCGCGTCCGATCCGACCGGACTCGTCAGAGCCGTAACCGGCGGACCAGGTCCGGGTCCGGATTCAGCAACCTCAAACAAGGAATTCGCCAGTGACCGTCAAGACCAAGTTTCTTGTTCTCGCCATGCCATGGTGGATGATGACGCTCGGGGCATCGTCTTGGACACAGCAGGCCGCAGGCGGCAGGCCCGGCCCCATGCTCCACACCGAAAAAACCGTGGTCGCCGAGTCGCCCGATCCGGGGAGGCTGTTCGTCTACGAACCGGCGCTGGTGAAGCTTCCCAGCGGCCGGCTCTTGGTGACCTTCGAACACACCCTGATTGACGCGAACGCCCAGGTGCCTCGCCGGTTTCGGCTGGCCGTCAGTGACGACGGAGGCCGGACCTGGCGGCAGCTTCCTCCGCTCGATCTGCACTCCGCGCAGCCGTTCGTGCATGAATCCAAGTTGTATCTTCTTGGAAATCTGGCCATCCGCCGGAACATCGTGATCCTGCGCTCCAACAACGAAGGACGATCCTGGACGGAGCCGGTCACGTTGTTCGAGGGAAGCTACTGGAACGCGCCCACCGGGGTCCTGATCAAGGACCGGCGCCTCTACCGGTCCTTCAACCTGCACCAGGACGCCGACGGCACGCCGAATCTGCGAAATTACCAGGGGTGCGTGGTCATTGCCGGGGACCTCTCACGGAATCTGCTGGACAGGTCCGCCTGGCGAATGTCCGACCGGCTGGACTACCCGGGCACCCCGCCGCTCTTGACCCGCGTGCCGGCTGCCGGACGACGCCCGGACCACTGGCTCGAATCAAACCTGGTGGAGGTGAAGGGTGAGATCCGAGGTTTCCATCGGCTCCGCGTTCCCGGCGGAGCCGCTCAAGGTCTGACGCATCAATCCACCGCCGGACTGGCAGCGGTCACCGACCTCGCGGATGACGGGACGACCTTGAGACACACCTTCGGGCAGTTCTTCCCGATGCCTGGGGCGCAGAACAAATTTCACATCATCCGCGACGAACCTTCCGGGTTGTATTGGATGGCGGGCAACATCCCCGTCGATTCGCTGGGCGGCGCCCCGGGGGGCGACGATCGGCGGATTCTGATCCTGATGTACAGTGTCGACGCCCACAACTGGTTCCAGGCCGGCTGCGTGGCCATGACCAGGAAGCCTCGCGAAGCTTACAACTACGCGTCTCTGCTGCCGGAAGGGGATGACCTGCTGCTGGCGGTGCGGACGGCGCTGGGAGGCCGGCATTCGCAGGCCAAGAGTACGCACATCACGTTTCACCGCGTCCGGGGCTTCCGGTCGCTGGCCCTGGATCTTCCCGGCCGCCGCGACGCCGGCGATTGACGTCTGCTCAACGGAGGTCAGATGCCTCTCCCCGTGCCGGCCACAGGATTTGCGTGAGACGTGACGGCGCCTTTCGGCGAACAGAGGAGGTAGCAACCATGCGGGTGTTTCAGCCATTCCAAATGGAACGGATGATGTCCCGGTTCGAGAAGGAGGTGAAATTCAATCTCTCAGAGAGCGGCGCCCATCCGGTCCTGCTCCGGGAGCTCGTCGATCGGGAGAACGGCACTCTTGAGGGCTTGCTGGACACCGATCTGAACTATCCCCACACCAACGGAATACCTGAGCTTCGGCGGAACATTGCGCGGCTCTATCCGGGCGCAACGCCTGAGAACGTCCTGGTGACGGTCGGTGCCATCGAGGCCAACTACCTCGTGATCAGAACCCTTCTGGACCCCGGCGACGAGATCGTCGTCATGCTCCCGAACTACATGCAGATCTGGGGACTGGCGAAGAACCACGGCCTTGCATTGAAGACCTTTCATCTGCGGGAGGAAACGGGTTGGGCGCCGGATCTGGCCGAACTGGAGTCAATGGCGACGGCCAACACCCGGCTGATCGCGGTATGCAATCCCAACAACCCGACCGGGCGCGTTCTGACCGAATCCGAAATGGAAGCCGTCATCGAGATCGCTGACCGGTCCGGAAGCTGGATCCTGGCCGATGAAGTCTATGCCGGGGCCGAGCGCGTCACCGACCAGGAGACGCCGACCTTCTATGGAAGGTACGACAAGGTCCTGGCAACGGGGAGCCTGAGCAAGGCCTACGGGCTTCCGGGCCTGAGGATCGGCTGGGTCGTGGCGCCGGGCGGCATCGTGGACGAATTCTGGGCACGGCATGAATACACGACCATCAGCGCGACCATGCTTTCCAACCGGCTGGCGGCCCTGGCCCTGTCTCCCGAAGTCCGCCCCTGGCTGGTGCGCCGCACCCGTTCCTACATCCGTCGAGGTTATCCCATACTCCGAAGCTGGATGGACCGGCATCCGGGCACCTTCAGCCTGAGGCCGCCGGACGCCGGGGCGATCGCCTTCATTCGTTACCATTTGGAGATCAACTCGACCCGGCTGGCCCGGCGGCTCGCCTTGGAAAAGAGTGTCCTGATCATGCCGGGAGATCACTTTGGCATCGATCACTTCCTGCGCGTGAGTTTCGGTCTGCCGCACGGTTACCTGAGCCCTGCTCTGGACCGAATTCACGATATGATCGAGGAACTGAAGGTTCGATGAAAGGAGCGGGAAAAGCCATGGCCTCGAGATCCCAGGAGGATCACCCATGATCACACGTCTCAGGACGCCGATTGCGGTTTTCGCGCTCGTGGGCTTGTTTTCGGCGGGAGCCGGGATCCTGACGGCCGGAACTTCGGGTGTGCCGGATCCACCGGTCCTGCTTCCCGACGGGACGGAGTTCCAGACCTGGGAAGATGTGACCGAGTACCGGCGGGTCTACTACGTGGACCAGCGGCACCCCGTGGCGGCGGACGACAACCCTGGCACCGAAGAGGCCCCTTTTCTGACGATCCAACGTGCGGCGGACGTGGTCCGGCCCGCAGAAAAGGTCTTGATCAAATCGGGCCTCTACCGTGAGTGGGTCCGGCCGCGGCGGGGGGGCACGGGCCCGGACGGCATGGTCAGCTTCGAGGCGGCGCCGGGCGCGGAGGCCGTCATCAGCGGGTCCGAGGTGCTGAGGGCCGTGTGGAGCAACTCGGGACGGTCCAAGTCGGCCAACGTCTGGAAGGCGGATCTGCCCCCCGAGTTCTTCGGCGACAACCACCCGTTTGCCGCCGTCAACACTTCAGACGCCGACTTCGCGGTCATGCGCTGGGCCCGGGCGGAGCGGGGACGGATCCCCCACACCCTGCCGCGAGCCATGGTGTTTCAAGACGGGCGGCGCCTGACCCAGTTGGCCCGGATCGAGGAGTTGCACCGGGTCGCCGGCACGTTCTGGATCGACGGCGAGAACCGGCAACTGCACCTCAACCCGTTCGACCGCAGGGACCCCAACACCCGGCAGATCGAGGTGACCACACGGCAGTTCCTGATCAACCCCCTGGTGAAGGGGATGGAATACATCCGGATCAAGGGGCTCACGTTCGAGCATGCCGGCAACGGATTCATCCGCTCCGGAAACGGCGCCATCACGACCTGGGGCGGCCGCCATTGGATCATCGAGGAAAACACCGTCCGGCACGTCAACGCGGTGGGCATCGAGATCGGCGCGTTCACCGAAGAGGGCCCCAACGCGGGGAACCGGAACGAGCTGGCGAAGACGACGGGAGACCACCTGGTGCGCCGCAACCACGTGTACGACTGCGGCACCGGCGGCATTCAAGGAACCGTCGTCTCCCGCAGCCTCGTTTCCGACAATCACGTCCACGACTGCGGTTGGCAGGACGTCGAGCGCTACTGGGAGGTGGCGGGCATCAAGCTCCTGATCATGCTGGATTCCGTCGTCACCCGGAATCACGTTCACGATTGCTATGCCTCGTCGGGAATCTGGATCGATTTCGCGAACCGGAACACGCGGGTCACCCGGAACCTGATTCACGACATCTCCAGTTACGCCGGGGGGCTCTTCTTCGAGGCCTCCAACGTCATCAACCTGATCGATCACAATGTCGTCTACAACGTCCAGGGCTCCGGTTTCTACCTGCACGACTCCGACCGGCTCCTGGTGACCCACAACCTGCTGGTGAACTGCGCGCCGTACGGCATCCGCATGACGAAGACCAAAACCCGGGACCGGGTAGGCGTCTCCAAGCACAACCGCGTGATCAACAATGTCGTCGCCGAGTGCCCGGTGCCGTTCGAATACGCCAATACGGAGAACGTGTCGGATTACAACATCGTCTCGGGGGCAGGACAGAACTTCAGCTTGG
Source organism: Acidobacteriota bacterium (assembly GCA_028874215.1). Taxonomy (NCBI): domain Bacteria; kingdom Pseudomonadati; phylum Acidobacteriota; species Acidobacteriota bacterium. The sequence goes on along the minus strand of JAPPLF010000016.1, from coordinate 38,425 downwards.
CCGAATGGCAGTCGACCGGCCTGGACTCCCACAGCCGAACGGCAAACCTCGACATTGCCATCGGACCCGAGGACGGGATCCTGTCCTGGTCGGCTCGGAAAGACGAGGTCCTGAAGGTGACCCGCGACGAACGGATGGGTTTCGACTACTTCGGCCGCAAATACCCCGGCGGTGTGATCGCAGTGGGACCCTTCATTGAAGGTTGGAGTCCGGCCCACCGCCGGTTGAAACTCGTTCTCATCAAATGAGAACCACCGGGCAGCGTCACCGCCGCTGGCGGGACCCGGCAAGACGGCCACGCCGGCTTCGCGTGGACTGGAGATCCACTGCCGTTCCGGACGCATCCAGGACGACGCCGTAGACGTCCCGGGCCCGATCCCGCGTCACCTTGCCTTGGGCCACGTCTTCCAGCACTCGCTCGGGGTCCCGCTCCAGTGGAGTCCCGTAGCCACCGCCGCCCGGCGTCCGGTAGCTGATGACGGAGCCGGGCTGGAGCTGCAATGTGACCTTGGATGGGAGTTCCTTCGCTTCTCCGTCCGGGTTGAGAATGTACCTGGAGGGAGATCCGCTCCCCCCTCCGAACAGCCCCCAGGGCGCAAATTTCCGGTTGTCGGAGAAGACCGTCAGCGTGGCCTCGTGGCCGGGGAACTTCCAGTCGCGGCGCAGACCCAATCCTCCCCGGTAGCGGCCGGCCCCTTCCGAGTCCGGAATCAGCTCGTAGCGGGTGATCAGGAAGGGCAGATTGTTCTCAGTCTCCTCGATGGCTGAGTTCTCCGTGTTCTGGATATGGGACTGGACGGCGTCCATTCCGTCCTTGGTGGGAAGGCCTCCCCATCCGCCGGCCATGGTCTCGATGAAGGTGTAGTACTCACCGGTGCGGGGATCGGTTCCCCCGCAGGCCATGTGGCAGTTGATGCTCTTGGTGCTGGCCATGACCTTGTTCGGCATCGCGTCCGAAAGGGCCTGGAAACCCAGACAGCACAGCCGCATGACCACTTCCCAGCCGCCGACCACGCCCACCGGGGGAGTTGCATTCACCACCGTTCCCGGAGGCGCCTTCACGTCGATGAGCCGGTAGAAGCCTTCGTTGGTGGGAATATCGGAATCGATCAGGCACTTGACGACGTAGGCCAGGGGCGAATAGGTCTGGGTCAAGGTGGCGTTCATGGGAGAGCTGCGCTGGTCGTCCGATCCGGTGAGATCGAACGAGACCCGCCCCTTCTTGATCTCCACCTTCAGCGCCAGCCGGATCGGCCGGTCCGTCACCCCGTCATCGTCCAGCAGGGTTTCGGTTTCGTAGACTCCATCCGGGAGTTTCGAGATCTCGGCCCGGGCCCAGCGCTCGGTGTACTCGATCAGCTCATCGACGAAGATCTCCATCGACTCCGCGCCGAACCTGGAGAGAATCTCGGCCATCCGTTTCTGTCCCAGCAGCGAGGCGGCGATCTGGGCCCGAAAATCCCCTGTGGACTGCCGTGGCGAGCGGATGTTGGCCAGGATGAGGCGGAAGACGTCGTCGACGATCTCCCCCTCGGAAACCAGCTTGGCCGGGGGAATGATGATCCCTTCCTGGTAGAGCTCCGTGGAAATGCAGTAGCCACCCGGCGCATAACCGCCGATGTCCACATGGTGCGCGATGGTGGCCGCGTACCCGTGGATCTGCCCGCCGCTGAAGAAGGGGGCCATGATGGCCACGTCGTTGAGGTGGACGCCGCCCCGATAGGGGTGGTTCATGACCAGGGCGTCGCCTGGACGAAGTTTCTCGATCCCGTATTGCCGGATGGTGTTGGGGATCATTCTGGACATGGAGGCCAGATGCACCGGCTGGGAGAAGGACTGGGCGATGATGCGGAGCTTGGAGTCGAACAGCGCACAGGAGAAGTCGGAACGGGTCTTGATGTTGGTGGAGTAGGCCGCCTTTCTCAGGGCGGCGCCCATCTCGTCGGCGGCGGCTTCGAAGGCGCTGCGAATGACTTCGAACCGGATGGGGTCCATCCTGAGTGCCGCAGCCTTTTTTCCCGTCTCATGGCTCTTGCTCATGGCTGTCCGTCCTGGATCAGAATGTTGCCGTGGAGGTCGACGTCCGCCTGGTAGTCCGGATGGAGGACCACGGTCGAATCCACCTCCTCCACGATGGCCGGCCCCATGATGCGGTCTCCTGACTTCAGGCGATAGCGATCGTAGACCTTGCACGGGACCGCACCACCACGCTCGGCAAAGTGGACGGGCCGTTCATTCTTGACGGCATCGCCGGCGTCACCCGTACCGGTCTCGAGCCGGCGCAGGCGCGGCTGCCGGATCCTCCCGACGGCGGTCAGCCTCAGTGCCACCGCTTCCGTCGGTTCCGTGTCGTCGGCATAGCCGTAAGCCCGCTCGTGTTCCTTGTAGAAGGCCTCGTTCACGGTTCTTTTGTCGCCCTCCGTCAGGTCTCGACCAGGAATCTCGATCTTCAATTCGTATCCCTGACCCACGTACCTCATGTCCAGATAGTGGGCAAAGGTGACGTCTTCCCCGGAAATGCCCTCGGAGAACAGGACATCCCGGCCACGTTCGGCCAATTCGGAGAAGGACCGGTTGAGAAGCTCGAGATCGAGTGAATCGATCTGCTGATGAAAGGCGCGGACATAATCGTGCTTGATGTCGCTCACCAGCAATCCCAGGGCGGAGGTCACCCCCGGGCTCATGGGAATGAGCACCTTGGGAATCCCCAACTCCCGGGCCAACCCGTTGGCGTGCATGGGTCCGGCGCCCCCGAAGGCGACCAATACGAAGTCCCGTGGATCGAAGCCCCTTTGAACCGAGATGGTCCGGACCGCGCCGATCATGTTGGCGTTGGCGATCTCGATGATCCCGTTGGCCGTCTCCACCACGCCCAGTCCCAACCGGCCGGCCAGTTGTCGGACCGCCGCTTCCGCCAGCTCCGGATCGAGCGTCTGTTCTCCCCCGATGAAATAGTCCGGGTTGAGACGTCCCAGCACCAGGTTGGCGTCGGTGATGCACGGTTCCTTCTGGCCCTTTCCGTAGCAGGCGGGGCCCGGATCGGCGCCGCCGCTTCGCGGCCCGACCCGCAACGCGCCTCCGGGATCGATCCAGGCGATGCTCCCGCCGCCGGCGCCGATCTCCACCAGGTCGACCACGGGAGTCCTGACCGGGTATCCGGCTCCCTTGCTCTCCGCCACGGCGGCGCTGCCGACTTCGAAATGGGGCGCGATCTTGACGTTTCCCCCTTCCACCAGCCCGAGCTTGGCGGTGGTGCCTCCCATGTCGAAACTGATGACGTCCCGGGTCCCCACCAGTTCTCCCAGGTAACGCGTCGCGATGACCCCGGCCGCCGGTCCCGATTCGATCAGGTGGACCGGTTCCCGCTTGGCCACGTCCGAGGCCATGACCCCGCCGGCCGAGGTCATGAGGTGCAACCCCACGCCGACACCCAAACGGGCCAACCGGTTCTCCAGGTTCTCCAGGTAGCGGGTCACGATGGGCATCACCACGGCGTTGATGGCGGTGGTGCTGGCGCGAAAGTACTCCCTCATCTCCGGACAGAGATCGGACGAGATGGACAGAAACACTCCCGGCAATTCCTCCCGAAGGAGGTCGCGAACCCGTTTCTCGTGCGACGGGTTGACGTACGAATGCAGCAGGCAGACGGCCACCGACTCGACGGCGGCCTCCTTCATGCGGCGGGCCACTTCCCGCGCCGATTCCTCATCCAGGGGAGTGAGGACCTGGCCGGCGTAGTCCAGGCGCCCCGGCACTCCGTAGCATCGGTTCCGCGGAATCACCGGCTTCGGCTTCTCGCAAAAGATGTCGTAGAGTCTGGGCCGGATCTGCCGGGCGATTTCCAGGACGTCCCGAAACCCCTCGGTGGCGACCAAGGCTGTCCGGGCGCCCTTCCCCTCAATGAGTGTATTGGTCGCCACAGTGGTCCCATGGACGTTGTAGGAGACGTCCGCGGCGGCCACCTTGGATTCTTTCAAGGCACGTTCCACCGTGTTCAGAAATCCCACCGAGGGATCGCTGGGAGTGCTGGCCATTTTCACGAGCCGCAACTCTCCGGTGGACTCGTTCATCATGACCAGGTCCGTGAACGTTCCCCCGATGTCCACACCGATTCGATAGCTGTCCATGTCCTTGACTCTGAGCCGGCGTCACCCTTCCGGGGCCCGTATCGGCGCTTTCCCAGCCGGCACGTTACGATACCGCAATCGAACCCGCTGATCCCGTCATACCGAGTCTCCAGCGCTGTTTCGGGGTTCGGAATCCTCTCCGATGGCACTGCACCAGGCCACTGAGAATCTTGTCATCGGCCGGATCCGTTCCCTACAATCAACTGGATTTTAGAGATCGGCGCCAGGAAGGAGGTGACCTACGAGAAGAGGGAACCGTCGGGAACCTGCTCAACGAAGGAGCGCCCGTGCCTCTCGTCTCCAACCCTCTCGCTTGGCCTCGCCGCCGCGAATCACCTGGCGGACCTGCTCCTTGCTTCTGTTGGCAGCGATCTGGGCCACCTTCGCATTGATCCGTGGCCAGGGAGAGATCCGCAAACTGATCGAAACCGGCCGGCTCCTGGAAGCCCGGGAACTGGTCCGGCAGAAACTGGCGGAAGATCCGTCCAGCTCTGCGTGGCTGTACTGGAAAGCGGCCATCGCCTTCGCCTCGGGAGACCTGGCCGATGCGGAGAGGACGCTGCAACCGGTGGTCGGGAGCCAAACCGCGTCGGGACCACACCTGTTGTTGCTGGGAGAGATCCATGACCGGAAGCAGCAGTGGAGGGAAGCCGCCCGAGCGTACCGGCGCGCGATGGCGTTTCCTCACGGTTCCGACCTTCTGATCCGATTGGCGCAATCCGAGTACCGCGCCGGAAATCCGCAGGCTGTCGTCGAGACGCTCCAACCCCTGGCAGGGTCACCCGAGGCCACCGGCGAGGCGCATTTTCTGCTGGCGCTCTCCCATGGACGCCAGGGAGACCTGGAACAGTCCGTCGCCCACCTGGCGAAGGCGGTCGAAAAACAGCCGGACGTTGCCACCTATCGTTTCCAATTTGCCCTTGCCCTGGGCGAGAGCGGCGATCTGGAGCGCGCGGTGCAGGAACTTCGCAGAACCCTCGTGCTGGAGCCCAATCTGGCCTTGGCCCATTTCTACCTGGGGCAGATCCTGCACAACATGAACCTCCGCGACGACGCCTTGGCGGCACTGCAGCGGGCGGACCGGCTGCAACCCGGGATTCCCAATCTGGCCTACAGCCTCGGACTGCTCTACAAGCTGCAAGGGGACTATGACAAGGCGATCATGAAGCTCGAGTCGCAGATCGCCTCCGGCAGCGATCATCCGGCGGCGCATTTCCATCTGGCGGAGATTCTCTTTCGCAGGAACCAGACTCGCCGGAGCGGGGAATTGATCAAACGGGCCATCGAGCTCCAACCGGGGACGGCCGACTTTCATCTTCTGGCCACGGAGATCGCCCTCTCGGCCGGCCGGCTGGAAGAAGCCGAAGCACAGGTCGGCGCGGCCGTCGATTCGGATCCCAACTCCGGCCGCGCCCATTACCTCCGGGGCAGGGTCCTGCAGGCCATGGGACGGGACCAGGAGGCGGGAAGCGCTTTCGAGTTCTCCCGAAAGCTGATGGACGGACGGAGAGAGGGCGCTCCCGCACCATGAGCAAGGCGGTCCTCCTCCTGGCGCTGTCCGTGGTCCAGGTTTCAGGTGAATCAGGCTCCATCCAATTCAGGGAGGGTGCGGCCGAGGCGGGGATCGAATTCCGTTTCGTGAGTGGTTCGGCGGACAAACCGTACATCATCGAGTCGATCAGCGGCGGAGTGGCCCTGTTTGACTACGACAACGACGGGTGGCTCGACGTCTATCTCGTCAACGGGAATACCGTCGAGGAGTTCCTGGCAGGCAAACGTTCGGTCCGGAACGCGCTCTACCGGAACCAGGGAAACGGCACGTTTCGAGACGTCACGCTGCAGGCCGGCGTCCCCGGCGGCCCGTGGGACATGGGAGCGGTGGCGGCCGACGTGGACAACGACGGATTCCAGGATCTCTTCCTCACCGGGTTCGATCGAAACACCCTGTTCCGAAACAACGGCGACGGAACCTTCCGCGACATCACGGCCTCGTCAGGTCTGGCCGACAAGCGGTGGGGAGCCGGCGCCGCTTTCGGCGACTACGACGCGGACGGACTGCTCGACCTGTACGTGGCCCGCTACGTCCAGTTCGATCCACGCCATCCTCCCCCTTCCACACCCAAGTTCTGCAGCTACCGGGGGATCCCGGTCCAATGCGGACCCCGCGGCATGCCGGGGGCCGAAGACTCGCTCTACAAAAACCTGGGTGGCGGCCGGTTCCGGGACGTGAGCCGGGAGTCCGGCATTTTGAACGGCTCCACCTACTACGGCCTGGGATGCATCTGGTTCGACTACGACGAAGACGGCGACCAGGACATCTTCGTGGCCAACGATTCCTGTCCCAACTTCCTGTTTAGAAATGAGAAAGGCCGGTTCGTCGAGGTGGCGATGGAGACCGGAGTTGCGCTGGGCGAGAACGGAAACGAACAGGACGGCATGGGGATCGCGGTGGGAGACGTGAACCGGGACGGACGGCTCGACCTGGTGCAGACCAACTTCTCGGAGGACAACAACACGCTGTACCTGAACCGGGGATCCTTCTTCACCGACTCCAGCTACCGTTGGGGACTCGGGGAATCCACTTGGCAGTATCTGGGCTGGGGGACCTTCTTCTTCGATGCGGACCTGGACGGATGGCTCGACCTCTTCATCGCCAACGGGCACGTCTACCCCCAGGTGGACAAGGTTCAGATCGGGACATCTTTCCGGCAGCGCGATCTCCTCTTCCGAAACGAAGAGGGAGGGCGGCTGGTCGAGGTGGGGCGACAGGCGGGTCTGGTCCAATTGGAGAACACCCGCGGGGCGGCGGTGGGGGATCTGAACAACGACGGCAGGCCGGACATGGTCGTGAATCACATGGACTCGTCCGCCAGCCTGTACTGGAACGAGAGTCCGACAAACGGGCGGCGCTGGATCGGATTCGAACTGGTTGGATCGATCTCCAACCGCGATGCGGTCGGTGCCCGAGTGACGGTTTCCGCGGGGGGCCTACGGCAAGTGGCCGTCGTGCGGAGCGGCTCCAGCTACCTCTCCCAAAACGATCAACGGCTGCTCTTTGGAACCGGGAATCAAGAGGTCGAAGAAGTGACGATCCGCTGGCCCAACGGGAGGAAGCAGATTCTGAAGGATTGGAAGCTCGACGCCTACAACCTGGTGACGGAACCTCGAGTTCGAATTGGCCTCTGAGGATTGAACAATGACGGACCCGCTGATCAACAAAGACACCGACGTCCTTGGCGGAACCCCGGTATTTTCCGGGACCAGGGTCCCGATACGCATCTTGATAGAGCACCTGGAAGCCGGCGATCGGCTCGACGAGTTCCTGGACAGCTACCCGACGGTGTCACGAAGCCAAGCGATCAAGGTGCTCCAACGGGCAAAGACGATGCTCACCGGGAATTCGGGTGAAGCTGCTGGTCTCGGACACGCGAACAAGAGTTGAAACCCCTTGTTCCGGAAGTGGTCGATATCGTCACCGGGGAATTGCAATGGCGCATCTACCGTGTCGTGGCGTAACAGTCCATGCAGCGGTCACCGCTTTCCCGGATGTCCGTAGATCATAGCGCGCAACTCCTGCCACGAGTACGCCTCAAGCGGGTCGGTACCGGACGGATTCCCCGCACTCACTTCGGTGAGCCGGTAACGAATACGGGGAACGGGAGTGTCCAGATCTTGACGAAGTCCTTCTTCGATCAGCGCGCTCAATGAGCGGCCCGATTTCCTGGCTTGGCGGTTCGCCCGCGCCAGCAAGCGGTCGGAGATCTCTACGGTCGTCTTCACATTGCCCATTTCAGCTTGTCCTTCTGCTATGTTAACGCCATCGCTCGCTTGCGGTGCGGGTTTGGATTTGGGGGTCTGGAATGCGAGTCAATATTTTTCTGGTCATCGTATTGATCTCTTCGGTTGTCTGGCTATTTGGCTGCCAAGCTGAGGAACCGGCGCCAGAGTTGCCCTACTACAGGATTCCGCAAGACATCCAGGCCTTCGCCCCGCAACCGATTCGCGGAGGGGGCGTCCGGCCCAAACTCATGGAACTGTTGGGACTGGAGAGCCTTCCCACCAGAGTGGAGGTCACTCGCGAAGCGACGGTTTCCAGTGACGACGGCATCGATTCGACCCGCATCAGCTTCCTCAATTCGCTGGGCGAGACGGTGCCCGGTCTCTTGATGGTTCCCCGGGGCGCCGCACCCCAGACACTTCCCGGCATCGTCTGCATGCCCGGCACCAGCGGCAGCGTGGACCAGATCAGCGACGAGCGCCTTTACCGGGAGAGGGATGGTCAGGGGCCGTTGAGGGGTTGGGCCCGGGAGTTGGCCCGACGGGGCTTCGCCACGCTCGCCATCAACTTGAAGGGAACCGTGATCCGGCGCCGGGTGTTCGAGGACTGGGAAAGAGAGGCCAAGATGCTGATCCCCTATGGCCGGACCCAGATGGGGGTCCTGGTGGAGGAGGCCCTGAAAGCGGCGCGGGTGCTGGAGGCCGAGCCGGCGGTCGACCCGGCGCGGGTCGGCCTGACGGGATTCTCGCTGGGCAGCTACGCGACCTGGATGGCCGCCGCCTGCGATCCCTCGATTCCCGCAGTAGCGGTCCTCTGCGGCGGCCTGGGGACTCTGGCCGCCGTAATCCATGAAGGGGATCCGGACCGGTCCAGTTCCTACTGCTACATCCCCCACATGCTGCGGTATTTCGACCACCCGGAGATCGTCGCCGCCACCATCGCTCCCCGGCCTCTGATGATGCTGGCGCCCTTGCGCGACCAGGACATGCCCCGTTCGGGCGTGGACCGGCTCATCGAGGTGGTTCGGCCGGTGTACGAGGAAAAGGGTTTGGCGGAGCGGTTCGTCGTCCACCGTCCTGACGACGAGCACAACTTTCGCATCGAGTACTTCGAATGGACGGTGGAGTGGTTCAAGTCTCAGCTCGGAGAGTGACTCTCCGCGGGGATCAATACCACCACCGCTCGTAGGCCAGGAAGCCCCCGTCGACGACGATGGCCGACCCGTTGACGTAGGTGCACTCGTCCGACGCCAGAAAGACCGCCGCCGAGGCCACCTCTGCCGGCGTGCCCGCCCGGTTCAGCGGCACCGACTTCTCGATTCCGGTTCGTCTGCGCTCCTCCCGGAAGATGGGCCTCGCTCCTTCCGTCTCCGTCATTCCCGGCGCGATGGCGTTGACGATGATCTTGTGCGATCCCAATTCCACGGCCATGGACCGGGTCAGGCCCATGACGCCGTGCTTGGCCGCGACGTAGTTGGCGCCCCCCAGGTCGGCGCCGAAGCTGGCAGTGGACGCGATGTTGATGATCCGTCCCCGGATGTTCCGGCGAACCATGTAGCGCGCCACCTTCTGGCTGCAGATGAAGAGGCTGGTGAGGTTGATGTCGATGACCCGGTTCCAGTTCTCCAGATCGAGATCGAGGCAGTGGGCGAAGAGCTGGGGATGGTGCACCGCGGTCACCCCGGCGTTGTTGACCAGGACATCGATTCGGCCGAACTGCTCGTCGCAGGCTTCGACCAGGGTGTTCACCTGTTCCGGAACGGTGACGTCGGTGGGAATGGAGACCGCCTCTCCCCCTTGAGCCGAGATCTCGCGGCAGGTGCTTTCACCCGCGTCGGGTCGAATCTCGCCAATGGCGACGCTGGCCCCCTCGGCAGCAAAGCGGAGTGCGATGGCGCGGCCCAATCCAGTGCCGCCGCCGGTGACGATGGCCACCTTTCCCTCGAGTCGCATCTCTGGCGCCTCCTGAATTCTCAAGTCCCCAGGGGGGCGGGTTCGGACGACCGTACTTCCCGGTCCCGCCGGAGTCTCTCCTCAAGCTCAGTTCGGGTTGCAGCGTAGCAGGACACGGCCGAAGTCGCTATGAAATCCCATGACCCGGCGTTCAGCCGATTCCTGCCCTGGGAAGGGCTAACCACGCAGGAATAATGGATTCCCAAGGCTCGGCGTTGAGACCGGTCCTTGCCAGCGGCGGCGGCTGCGGACTACCCTTGACCGCTCATTCGACAGGGTTGGTCCATGCGTTGCCGTCGATTCCTTTTTGTCATGGGTCTGGGGCTGATTTTGGGGTGCGGTGAAGCGCCGCCACCTGAGACCCCGGAACCCTACGAGTTCACCTACGACTGGTTCACCAGCGCCGTTCCGGTCTGGACGCGGGTCTTGGAGCCCTACGCGGGCCGGCCCGACACCCACTACCTGGAAGTGGGGGTCTTCGAGGGCCGATCCGCTGTCTGGATGTTGAATAATATTCTCACCCATCCAACGTCAACTCTCACTGGAATAGACCTTTTTCCAGGAGACTTGAAGGAACGGTATCTCGCCAACCTCGAACTCTCGGGGGCTGCTCACAAGGCCATCACCATCACCGGCCGTTCCCAGGTCAAGCTCCGCGGCCTGAAGCCCGATTCCTACGACATCATCTATATCGACGGCGGCCACACGGGGGACATGGTCCTGGCGGATGCGGTGTTGTCGTGGGACCTGCTGAAGGTCGGGGGCCTCCTGATCTTCGACGACTACCGGTGGAAGATGGAGGAATACCCGGCGGAGGTCCGGCCCGGTGTGAGCATCCAGGCCTTCATCACCGCCTATCGAAACTATCTGGAACTGGTGCACCTCGACTACCAGGCCATCGTCCGAAAGAAGGAAGGGCCGGCCCTGGCCGACCCGTACCTGACCGTCCTGGGGGACTATGCGTATGCCTGGGAAACCCGGGAACTTCGGCGTCGCGACGATGGGACGCCGGTTGATCTCTCCGCTGAGGAGAGGACACTGCTGGAAGATCTGATCCGGTCCCGCCCATTTGGAGAAACGGCCTTCGTGGTTGGTCCGGCTCAGGCCCTGGACAACGAACTCAGGGCTCTGGTCCATCGTCTGGACCTGGAGTTGGACCTGAGATGGATGGCGGACGAAAACCCTTGACCCACGTTCACCGCGGGCGAACAAGGCCACGTCCCAATCCCACCAGGAACAGGACTCCGGCCACCAGGCTGATTCCAAGACAGGCATGGAGCATGGCCGGTATCCCGATATTCTCCGCCACCGGTCCCAACAGCCATCCCGCCACCGAGTTTCCGAGATCCAGAGCGCTGAAGTAGAGGGCGATGATCCGGGGGCGATTCTCGTGGTTGGTGTGGTCGGAGACGAAGGTGGTCATGGCCGTCATGTAGGCGCCGAAACCCGCTCCGTAGACGAGTCCCGCGGCACCCAGCCCGGTCATGGATTCGATTCCTCCGATGAGGTAAACACCGGCGACCAGCAGCAATTGGGCCAGGAACCCGGCCGGTAGCCGCCCCAGGCTGTCGGCGACTCGTCCCGAGACCAGTCGTCCCGAAAGCGCGGCGATAGCAAAGCAGGTAAAGAAAACGCCCCCGTTGCCACCGAGGGCCTGATTCACTTGGAGCGGCAGAAAGTAGAAGACTCCGCCGTGCACCACGGCGTTCAGAAAGAGCAGGAGCGTCGCCAGGAGAATGGGACGGCCGATCCTGCGATGGGGGTCCCGTTCCCCCGGCGGTTGAAGATTTTCAGGGTGGACCTCCTCCTTCACTCTCGAGAGCAACACCAGGCCGATCAACGTCACACCGGCGGTACCGGAAAAAAGGAGGTTCGGTCCGGCCTGCTCCAACAGGAGGACGGCCAACAATGGTCCCGCCGACAGCACCGCCGTGTGGCTCATTCCCAGGTAGGACAGGGATCGGCCCCTCCGGTGCTTGGGGGTCTGATCGATGGCCATGGTGGTGGTGGCCGTGATCAGCAGGGACGAACCCACGCCTTGGAGCACTCGAAAGATCACGTACGACGAGACGTGGGGCACCCACCAGTAGAGAAGAACGGATCCGCCAATGAGCACCGCACCGTAGGTGGCGACCCGTTTGCGGGAACGGCTTCCCAGAAGCCACGTCGCCAACGGACGTCCCGCCAGGACGCCGGCGGCGTAGCTTCCCATCACGAACCCGATCCGGCTCACCTCCACGTTCCGGCCGGCCAGGACCAAAGGGAGCCCGATCAGCAGCAGGGCGTAACAGCCGGAGAAACAGACACGGGCGGTCAAAAGACGGCCGAACGAACTCATTGATCCCTTCTTACGGTCGCAGTGGCTGTCGCCCGGCACGTGGGCTGCCTGTTTCAACAGGCAAGCCGGATTCCGAAACAGGTGAGCAGGGGAGAGAGGACGGTATGAATCTCGAACGCCTTTCCCGCGGCACGGTTCTGGGAGGAGATCCTCCGGTAGCGGGCTTCATCCCGAAACAGGTCCCGGATGGCCTCCGACCAGCACTCGTGGCTGGCCAGGGATTCGCACCAGACCCGGTTTTCCTCTCCGACCGCTTCGCGAATGCCCCCCGAGCGGGGTCCGCCCCGGTACAGCACCGGCGTGCCTCTGGAGGCGAAGGTGACGGAGGAGCTGCTGATGGCCTCGGTAAAGTTGTCCTCCTCTTCCAGTCCCGAGCCCATGAGCATGAGGTCGGTCCGGCTGGAGAGGGCCAGGACTTCGGGAAAGGAGAGGGGACCGGCCCAGGCACGGCCTGCCGAGATCCAATGAGCCAGGACCTGGCCGACCCGGTCCCGTTCGGAACCCGACCCCGCCATGACCGCGCGGACCGACGGTTCCCGTTTCAACAGTGCGTCCAGGACGTGGGCGACCTTGAGAGCCCCTTTCTCCACCGCCATTCGCCCGGCGAACGCCACCAGCCGCCCTCGGTTCGGGCGATTCCCGGGAAACATTTTCTCCTCCAGACTCCGGGCCTCCGACTCGAGAGTCTCACTGGAGAAAGGATGAAAGGTCACGGGCGCCACCACCCCATTCACCGGCAGATCGATTTTCCGCGCCAGATCTTTCAGCCAACTGGAAACGGTGAAGATGCCGTCACATCGTTCCAGCGCCCGGCGGTATCGACGTCCCGACCAGGTCTCTCCCCAAGGCCTGGCCAACTGCAGCGTATCGGTTCCCCGCAGCAGGCTCACCACCGGAATCGACGGCTTCCGGCAGACATTGAGGACATCGGCCAGATAGCTCAGAGGGGAGACGGCCAGAACTCCACGAACCCCGTTTGGGTACTCCCGAAGGATGCCGTCGATGGAGTCGGCCACCACACAGGAGCTCAAGCTGTGGGGCACTTTGGCCATTGGCTCGTATTGAACCTCGATGCGCCGGTAGCGGCGGGCCGCCACGGGAGGGGTGATCCGAACGCTGTGCCGGGAACCTTCCCGGGAGGAATGGGTGACGTGGACTACGGGAATTCCGGCGTTTCCCGCCAGGAATTCCGACAGTTGCCACGAGAAAATGCTGTGTCCCGACAGATAGGAATCGGGATTGCGGGAGATGATGACCAGCGGTTTGCTCATGCCCGTTTCTCGTCCATCAGACGTCGATACAGGGTCAAATGGTCGCTTGCGTACCGGTCCAGCGTCAAGCCGGCAGCGGTCTCCCGGGCCGCAGCGGCCAAGCTCCGGCGCAGGTCGTCCGAGAGCAAAATGGACTCGAGTCCCCGCACCAGATCGTCGACGTGATTCGGGGAAAAAACGATTCCGTTGACCCTATGGCGAACATATTCCACGAGGCCTCCGTCACCGGATACGGCGGGGCAACAGCCCAGGAGCATCCCTTCCAGATGGCTGCGTCCCGCTCCCTCGTTCCGAGCCGGGTAGACGACGATCTGCGCGGCGGAATAGAGAGCGCGCAGATCGGCCGGAGAAAGCGTTTCCAGGAAGGTGACGTGGCCGTCCAGATCCAGGTTGGAGACCAGCTTCTCCAAGCGGGACTTGAAGGGAAGTCCTTCCGGTAGAGTCGGCCCCGGTAGAGCCAGCCTCACCCCCAGGCCCGCGTCCCGGACCGCCCGGCTCCGAACCACCCGGTGCAGGCCGCGGATCAGAAACTCGTGGTTTTTCCGCGGTATGAATCGCGCCGGGTAGACCATAAGGCGATCCGTCGCTCCCGGCGCAAGCCGTCGCCGCCAGGCATCGCGATCACGGTTCGCGACGGCGCCCGGATTCCAGAAGTCGCGGTCGACGAAGAATCCACGATAGTCGACACGGGGACCGCCGAAAGCGGCAGCCGAGAAACGGGTCACGGCACAGACGCGATCCGCCAACCGGCAGGACTCCCGGAGGATTTCGGCCATCTTCGGTGTCGCGGGCCTTCCTTCATGGTGGGTGATGACGGCGGGTGTGCCTGCGGCCCCGGCGGCCTCCAGGGCCACGACCTGGATTCGATGCCGAACCAGGTGGACGTGCAGCAGATGGGGCCGTTCCCGCCGCAGCAACCCGTCCAGGTGGCGCCGGAACGCGGTGCAGGCCGTGTCGGAGTCCATGTCGGTGCGTCCGGGAGTACGCATGGGTACGAGGCAGGGAAAGACTCGGATCGGGGTACGCGCCTCATACCAGTGGCCATCCCGGCGCCTGACCTTTCCCGCGGCCTCCAGCGCCTCCATCTGCGACTCTCCCACCAGGAAGGTCTGGAGCACCTCGGCACGGCCGGTCCCGGCCAGCGCCCGGTTCAGCGCGCGCAGGTGGCCCATGAGGCCGCCGGTGTTGACCAGGTAGTCGTGGGAGAAGCGGAGGACCTTCACCGGGGAGCGGCGTCAGGCCCTCGACCAGGGGCCGGTGATGGCCACCGTCAGGCCCTTCTGCTGGATGTTGACCAGGAGTGTCGACCCGTCTGGGGTGAAGCAGGCGCCGGCGAATTCGGTCCGCAGCCGGTTGTTGGCCAGAACGTAGCACCGGCCCTCCGGAGTGACTCCGATGAGACGCACGACCTCGGTGGATCGATCCTCGCAAAGGACCAGGTCGCCCCAGGGGCTCAGTGTCAGGTTGTCGGCGCTCTTGAGCAGGTCCACGTCGTCCGGTTCGATGAAGAGCTCCAGGGTACCGGGCGCTTGACTCTCCTCCGGCGTGCCTTCCCCCGGGCTTGGCCGGTACTTAAAGATCTGGCCGTTTCTGCGGTACCCGCCGTTGGTGCAGGCGAAATAGACCGTTTGGTTGCCGTACCACATGCCTTCTCCCCGGGCGAAGCGAGCGGCGCCGGCCTCAAATCCCCGGTATCGCAGGTTGTCCTCCCGGGGGTCCGGGTCCTCCATATCGATCCACTCGACGGCCACCGGTTCTCCAACGGGGATGGTTCTCCAGAGATTCCAGTTGCGAGTGTCCGCACTGCTCCGGTCCCGGATCTTGAGGACCTGAAGCCGTCCTCCCGCCTGCAAGTTGCCGGGGGACTTGGGGAGAAACCGGTAGAGGAGGCCGTCGCCTCGATCTTCCGTCTGGTAGACGATTCCGGTCTCCTCGGCCACGGCGACGGCTTCGTGATTGAAACGGCCCATGGCGCGCAGGGGGACGGGGTCCACAACCTCCATTCCGGTCGTGGCGGGAACCTCGAAGTTGTAGCCATGGTCCTGATCGGCCCAGATTCCAGCCTCTTCGTCGTGTCCGGCCGTCCGCACGGTCTCCTCGCAACTGATCCAACTGTTCCAGGGCGTGGCTCCCCCGGCGCAGTTGCGTATGGTTCCCGCCAGACTCAGGAACTGGGAGACGATCTCCTGGCGGCCCGTATCGAAGAGAAACGTGCTGGTGCCCCCGCACGACGGGGTCTTGCCTTCACCGAAGTCGTAGATCTTGCCGCGATCCAGCAGCTCCAGCCGGCGGTTGTCCCTGCCGAACGGGCCGCGGTCCGATTGAGTCGTCAGTTCATGATTGCGGATCACGACGGCGAGACCGTCCGGTCCCGGAAAGGCAGCCATGCCGTCGGGCGCCCCGGGCAGGAACAGGCCGTCCGACATGGTCTGCCCGGCCCAGGACACGATGCGGTACCGGAACCCCTCCGGGAGATCCAGGATGCCCCTGGGGTCGCGTTGCAACGGTCCGTACCCGGGATCCACCAGGTCGGCATCTTTGTAGAGGGGACGGTCACTCATCAAGTGACGCAGGCCCAGGAAACCGGCGGGAACCAAGCCTCCCGCAATCAGGAAATGGCGGCGATCGAGCATTTTGTCTTCTCCTGCTTTAATCGGCGCGGCTGCGCCGTGTACTCCCCAAGTCTGCCAGCGACTCGTTGGTTCCACAAGCGCCCGGCTTCGGCCGCGACCGGCGATCTGGTCTATAATCGGTTCCACAACAGCGTTTGCGGCCGTCTTTCACGAGGTCGAATGTTCCTTACCCACAGAGGCCTTCGCCGTCTTTCAATTCTCATCAGCCTGTTCATCTGGACCGGCATCTCCCAATGCCGGGCTGAGGTCCTGGGAGTGACGTTCCCCTATCGGTCCCCCAAGGGAGATTACGTCACCCGGCAGGACCGATACCATACCTTCCGGATCCCGGGGATGGTCGTCGCCGGCGACGGGTCGATTCTGGCCTTCGCGGAAGGCCGCCGGGGCCGGGGAAGAGATCCCACAATCGACGAGAACGCCCCTCTCGATATGGTCCTGCGCCGGAGCACCGATCAAGGCAGGACCTGGGAACCGATGCAGGTCATCGATTCCGGTTTCCGGCCGGACGGGAGCCTGGTCGATTTCGCCGACCCGACTCCCGTTCTCGACGCCGTGACCCAGACCGTGCACCTGTTGTACGGACAGTGGCCCGACCGGGGCCCGCTGGTGATGAAGCCGGGTCAGAACCCGGCCGCCGGCGCCGTCAATCACGTGACCTGGGTCCGCTCCAGCAACGACCACGGCCGGACCTGGTCCCCGCGCCGTCAGATCGACTATCCGGATGAGCCGTCCGAAACCAACGATGGATTCTATTGGAGGCAAGCCGAACCGGGTCCCGGCCATGGAATCCAGCTCCAATGGCAGGATCCACAGGTAGCCCCCAACGGCCGTCTCGTGGTGCCGGCCAAGCGGTACCGTTCCCGGACGCCGGACGGACGGGCCACGGCGGAGCCGTTCGTCTACTATTCGGACGACCACGGAAGAACCTGGAAGGTAGGACGCGCCACCGGTGGACCCGCAGCCAACGAGGACGAGGTCGTGGAGCTGACCGACGGCCGGTTGCTGCTGGACGCGCGGCAGACCCGCGGGGCTTTTCGCCGGCGCCACATCAGCGCCGACGGCGGCCTCACATGGGGCCCCGACCTGTCGGACACCATAGCCCTCACGCGGGTGGACGGTTCCATGGTCCGCTATTCGGCCACCCGGGCCGGCCATGACAAGGACCGGATCCTGTTCTCGGCTCCCCAAGGCCGAGACGGTCTCAACCGGACGAGGATCACCGTCTGGACCAGCTACGACGAGGGAGAGACCTTCGTCAATCCGGTCAAATTCAACGATGGGTTCGCCGCCTATTCGGTTCTGCAGCGGCTGTCGGACGGAACCATCGGCCTCCTGGCGGAGACCTTCCAGGAAGAGGGCGTCCGATACGGCGAGATCAGCTTCCACCGTTTCGACATCGGCGAGCTGGAAAAGGGTTCCCGGTAGGCACCCGGAGAGGTCGAAACCATGCAGGCCGGGGCATGCAAATCAGCGGCCGGCGTCTTCCTGCTCCTTCTGAGCGCTTTCGTGGGAGGTTCCGTACTGGCGGAAGCACCGCAGGCCGCAGAAGCCGTGCAGGGCAAGGAACTGTTGACGGCCCCCTTCGCTGGTCAGACCGAAATCACCATCTCTTTGGAAATGAACTCGGACTATGAAGAACCGCCGTCGGTGGGGTACTTGGATCTGGAGAGCGGAAAAAAGCTGAAGCCCCGGTATGTCTTCGCCGACATGGTCGGCCTCGCGCCGGGCAATACGATCGTTACACTCCGCAAGTCGCCCGAACAAGAATCCCGGTATCTGGTTCGGGTCGACTCGGACGGAGATGGAAATCTGTTGGAAGAATCGGAGCAGGCCCTCGATCCGGAAACACCGGCTCGGGTACAAGTCTTGCGCCGTTGGCCGCGCGGATCGCGGAAACTGCAATACATCTTGTCCTATCAGGTCTGGACTGATCGGAACGGGCAGGCTGCACATTTGTTCTGGTGGAAACCACGTTATCGCGCGGAGGGTCGATTCCGATTCAAGAGCTGTGAGGGACTCTTTGCGGTTGCGGACTTCGATGGAGACGGCGACTTCGATTTAGCTGATTCTGCCCGCGGCACAACGATCCAACCCGAACTGAACGGGGATGGGAGAATCTGGAGACAAGACGAGAGGTCGGGATCTGATCATGTCATTGAAATCTGTGGAGAAACGTTCTGGATCAGCGAACTCTCACCAGATGCGTCCTTCGTCAAGCTCGTGAAGACACCGGTTCGAATCCCGAAGGTCGGCGCGCAAGTGCCTTCATTCAAGGCCCGGACCACGGCTGGTGGCACGGTCACTTCGGATGAGCTGAAGGGAGAGACCTACTTGATGAATTTCTGGGCATCGTGGTGCAAACCCTGTTTGGCAGGTTTTCCGAGACTCCGGGAACTCGACCGGAGATACGACGGCAGGTGGAAGGTGATCGGCGTCAACGTCGACCAAGAGACAAGTGCGGCAAACGCGGGCAAGATCATCAAGAAATACGATCTGAAATGGACTCACATCATGAGCGGAAGAGGCGATTCGGATCCCCTCTGGAGGACATTCGGCAGCATGGAGGGGATCCGGATGGCGATTCCCATGTACGTGCTGGTGGACCCTCTGGGCGACATTCAATATGCGGGAAACGGGGGTTGGAAGCTGGAAGATCTTGCCTCGAAAATCGAGTCCGTTCTGGTTCGACAAGACACTCAAAGATGAACGACGGTCGCTTCATTATCGTCTGATATTCAGCGACTTGACGAGGAATCCGGACTTCGAACCCGATTCCGGCCGTTCGTTGCTTTTCTGACCGTGTTGAGGAATTCAGTGGAGTTTCGCGAGCGACCGGAATTTCGTCGTGGCCAATCCCTACGGCCTCGCTTCCGGACTGTGTTCATTGGCTCCGTTCTTCTTCCGATTTTTCTGACAGCCTGCAGTTCCAAGCGGCCGATTCCGACCCAATCGGATCCGTCCGGTCCCTCGGCGCAGCGACGTGAAGTTCCCGCAGCCGAATCGGCTCCCGACTCCGAGCAACATCTTCACGGTTGGCAAAGGACCGAAGCGGTCTGCGGGCAAGCCTATGGGGAATCGGCAGACCCAATAATCCTGCAAAAGCTGCTCACCACCCAATTCCTCATCCTGATGCGCCAGGCGGAGGAGGGAATCTACGGTCCCTTCCAGGCCGAACGGCTCTCTTCGCTCTGCTCCCGGGGAACCACGTCGTTTCATGAGATCCTTTGCCGATCGGCGCAAGAGCGGTTGCGACAGCGCCGTTCCACGCCCACCGGCAAGGCCCGCATCCCAAGTTCATATTGGGACCGGGAGATACCGGTCGAGAACCCATTGCTTGCGGCCTATCTCCGATTTCTCCTCACCGACCAGAACCAAGACTCCGAACAGTCCGTCAAGAATCCTCTCGAAGTTCTGGATCCGGACAGGTCCTCTCCACTGACGCTTTACCTGTCCTGGAAGAACAAGCGGCTTGACCAGATCGCGGATCATGTCGAGAGGCATCCCGGTTTCGCCGAGCTGTTGCTCTACCGGGGAAGCCGGCTGCTGGAGGAGTCCAGATATGCGGAAGCCATCGACTCGATGACGGAAGCCATTCGCCTCGTGCCCGAGTACACGAAGGCCATGGTTGGATTGGGCGAGTTCCACCTTCGATCTCTGCATCTCTACCGGCGGGCGCTTCGTTATTTCGAGGATGCCCTGACCTGGGATCCGCAAAACATTTCCGCCTTGTTCGGCCACGGCGTTGTTCTTCATTTGCTGGGACGGCACGAGCCATCCCAGCACTCCCTGGACCGCCTGCTGGAACTCGCGCCGGCGGTGTGGAACGGCATCCCCCAGGAGTCACGAATAAGTTTTCGCGCCCGCACCTGCTACTGGAAAGCCAATAATTATTACGCGGCCGGGTCATCGGAAAAGGCGCGGGAATGGGTCGACCGAGCCTTGGCCGACATGCCCCGCTCCGAAGCGGCCTTATACCTGTCGGGCCTTCTACACCTGGAGAAGGGGGATCTCGCCTCCGCCCGCCCCGAATTTCTCAAAGTCGTGGACGGCGGCACCGAGTTGTGCGATGCGTACTATCAACTGGGCGTCATCAATCAATCCCGGCCCGGACGAGACATCCTGGTCAACTTCATGAACAATGCCTTTTGTCGACAGCGAAAGTTGTCCAATCTGGAAGAGGAATTGAGGCGATCCGAAGATCTGGATCTGGATTCGACCAGGAAGGAAGAGGTGTTGGACGTCCTCCGGACTCGGCGGGAGCGGATGCGTGAAGAAACTTACGCTTCACTGTTCAACATGACGGAAAGAGTCGGTTCCATTGGCGAACTGGACGCGACCGTCTTCCATCAAGCAATGCAAAAGATATGGGGTCGACTCTCCAATCCCGAGTAGTCGGGAAGCCACCAGGTATGGACTGAATCGAGTATTGGCGGATATTCTCCGGCCATCTTCAATCTCAGGGAGGATGAGATGAGTCTCACGCGAAGGGAAGCCATTGCGGCCACGATCGGCGGAGCGGCCGGGTGGGCGGCCGGGTGCAGGGGAGGCGAGGAGATTCCCGGCCCGTCCCAAGCCAAGCTGGACCGGTTGGAGGCAGCCCGCCGGCGCCGGCGAATCATCTTCGTGGATGACAACTACGGTCTTTCCCACGCAGGAAGCGACACGCCCGAGGGATTCCTGGCGCCCCGGCTCAAGCCGCTGGTCGGGACGCAGGTCGACGCCATCACCTACGCCGTCTACGCTCACAGTCCGGCCTACATCAGCAAGGCTCGGAAAAGGCTCTACGCCGCGGCCGGCGGGACTTCGGTCACCGATCAGGCCTGGGCCAAGAATCACAAGGCGCTGGTGGACGCGGGACACGACCCGCTGCAGTTGGTCATCGACTTCGCCCACGAAAACGGGATGGAAGCCTTCGCCCACATGAGCATGAACGACTGCCACGACAGCATCATGAGAAACCTCATGCACCCCTTCAAGAGCCAGCACCCCGAGCTGCTGGTGGACACGCAGGGGACACTTTCCCACCTGCAGTTGTACGTGACAGCGTACGACTTCTCGCATGAGGCCGCGCGGGACCGCCAGTTCACCATCGTCCGGGAGGTCTGCGAGGGGTTCGACGTGGACGGCTTCGAGATGGACTACTTCCGGCATCCCATGTTCTTCAGCCGCTGCATGCGCGGCGAACCGGCGACTCCGGAAGAGACGGCGATCATGACCGGCTTCATGGCCCGGATTCGAAAGATGGCCGATGCAGCCGCGGCGCGGCGCGGGAGACCCCTGCTGCTGTCGGCCCGGGTCCCCGATACCTTCGAGCAGGCGATCCACCTGGGCATGGACGTGGAGGCCTGGATGGCCAACGACCTGGTGGACCTGATCATCGCCGGCGGCGGTTATGCGTCGAGCACGTTGGACGTCGAACACTTCGTCCAAACGGCCCACGAACACGACGTGCGGGTCTACCCCTGCATCAATCAGAAGCCATGGAGCTGCGCCCCGGCCTGGTGCCGGGAAGGGAACCGGGCGCTGGCGGCCCGTTGGCACCGCGCCGGAGCCGACGGCATCCACTTCTGGAATCTGGCCACACCCTTCGACCCCTACTCCGTGGATACCCCGGAGGAGCTCGCCGCGACCCGTAATCGTGTCTATGCCTGTCTGAACGACGTGGGCGAGGTTGATACGTTGGAAGGCAGGGACAAGCTTTACTGTGTCGACAGTTCGGTGTTCATCCACTACAGGCACGTTACGGCCGAGCCTCCCCTGCCGCTGCACCTGACACCCGGCCGCACAGCAAATCTTCCACTTCCGTTGGGAGACGACGTCCAGGCGGCCGCGAAAGACGGCACGCTCCAGGAACTACGGCTGGAGCTGACGGTGCACGGACATCTGCAGGAAGGCGGGTTGGAGTTGACCGTCAACGGGCATTCCGCAGGAGCGGGAGAGGCCGTCCGGATCGGGTATGCCCATTCGCACGAGCATCGCCACGAGGCGGACGGAACCGTGTCTCCCCACGGCCACTATCACTTCAAGGCCCACCAGGTGACTTATCTCCTGGCCGCCCCTCCACTGAATCTGGGGGATAACGAACTGGAGTTGCTGGTGGCGTCCAGCGACGATCCATTCAAGACCGGGGGCCCGCTCCAACTGGTGAATGCCCAGCTTTGGGTGCGGTTCCGGTCCGAAGACAGCGCCTGACGGCAACGTCCAAGCCGGTTACTCGAACCAGAAGGAAAAGAGCTCCGCTTTCTCCAAGTGGAATTCCAGCCGGATCGCCTGGTCCTTGAGGGGGGCGGGGCCGGCGGAACCCTCCCAGGCGACCGTGTGGTTCGTGGAGTCTCCGCTGAAGGGCCGGCACCGGTCGCCCGACCATTCCTTGAACCGCAGCCCGTCATGCTCTCCGTCACCGCGGCGGACCTCCACTCGGACGGAGCCCCCATCTTCCGTCCGGGCGTTGATTCGCAGACGGCCGCCCGGGTGCCGGAGGGGCCGCGTCAACATGCTCCCCTGATCGGCAGCCTTCAACGAAACGAATCCGTCGCGGCGTAGCGACGCCAGGCAGATGTGGCCGTCCCCGGGCCGGACGTCGCGGGAAATGTGCAGGCTCTCGTGTCCGGAGTAATAGAGGTCGACCCGGTCCTCGCGTTCGACGAGTCCCTTGGCGACGTAGACTCGGCCCCGGTCGTAGGAGCCGTCAGGCCCCGTCTCCAGGAAGATGGGACGTTCCGGATGGCGTTCCCAGTTCCTGCCGTCCCGGCTCCAGGCGAGCTGGACGTCGATCTTCAGCTTCTTCTCGATGTCTCCCTCCCGCTGGAATGGGGGCCGCAGGTAGAACATGTGGAGAAACCCGAGGTAGACCCCCTGGTACCGCACGACCGGCATGCAATAGAGAGAGTAGGGATCCAGTTCGTCGGGAACCACGACATGCTCGGGCTGGCTCCAGTTGAGCAGGTCGGCGCTTTCGGAATAGGCGATGCGCCGGATCTCGCCGGCGTTGATGGGCGGTCGGCGGTAATACATGACGACGCCGCGCTCGGGGTTGTAGGTCAGGTTGTTGGCGGTGTCGCTCTGGCCCCGGAAGATAGGGTTCTCCTTCTGGTCGGTCCAGCGGTAGCCGTCGTCACTGAAGGCCACCCGGAGTTCCTGGCCACCCGCGATCAATTCAGGATGGGGATCGCGTCCGGCGGGACTCAGGTTGTAGATCATCAGGTACCGACCCTGATCCCGCCATTTGGGAGGGGTCGGGATCACGCCCACGCTGTCGAAACTGATCTTGTCGCCCCCTTTGAAGACGTTGTTGGCCTTGGAACCGTCGACCTCAACCAGTCCCAGCTTGGGGGCGGTCCACTGGAGGCCATCTTTGGACTCGTAGTAGCGGGCGCGGCTCAACCAGTAGAAGCCGGGTGGAGTGGGGATCTCGATCAATACGCTACTGGAATCCCACAGGCGGTAGAGACCGCTGTCCGGGTCTCGGAGAACGCTCACATAGGTGACCGTCGTGTCCGGATTGAGGTCCTTCGATCCGGTCGAGAAGAGCGGATTGGAGGGGTGTTTTTCCGGTTGATGGACCTTACGGCGAAGGGCCCGCACATCCTCGACCACGTGGTTGTCCATCAGGAGCTGGCGTTCGTGACCGATCTCCAGCGGCTCGGTGGGAAGAATCGAGTAGGAGCCCCGAATGGTCCACTGGTGCTCGTGTTGCGAGGCGGAGAGGTTCAGTACAACACTCAAAATGATGACCGTGGTTGTCGCCGCCCGGGGACAAGCCATGCAGCTCGTTTTCATCGGATGGTTCCCCTTATTGGAATTTGTCCCGCATCGACGCGGCAACGGACCGGACCAGGCGGTCTCCCGTGTTGAAGAAGATGTCCTGGAGCTGTTCTCCGGTCAGGCCCAGCCGGATCGCCGCCCGCCGCATGGCCCGCAACTGCTCGTAGAGCAAATACGTCAATTCTCCCCCCAGTTTGTTGGTGGAGGGAGTCAGGTCTCCCCAGCTCGACCCATAGAAGACGATCTTCCCCCGGGAGAAGGCCACGTCGCCCGAGTCGGCCCCATACAGGATCCGGTCCGTGTCCACCTGAGAGAAGAGCACGTCGAAGGACTCCATGCAGCAGACGGCAGAGACTTCGTACCAGATGTTGGGAAGCCCGCGGAAAGCGGGGGCGGCCCTTTCGATGGGGTACGGTGAGAAGCTGCGCGCGCTGTGAGCCAGAATCCAACGGGCCCGGGGATAGCGGTCGGCCAATCGGAGCATGTCGCTCACGTTTCTGGGATCGGCGAAAGACTTCTTCATGCCCACGTGGAGCATGATGAGCAGCCCGTAGCGGTCGGCCACTGCGATCTGGTGCTCGGGCAGGAAGTCAGTGATCCGGCATCCAGAATCCCGGGGCGGGCAATACCGGGGATAGGGTTTCAGGCCCAAGAGCCGATGCTTCAGGATCGTTTCCTCCACCTCATGTGCGGAAATGGACGGCTCCACCAGCATCAGCCCGGCGGACCCGGGCTCCTTCCGGACCTCTTGGCCGGTGAATTCGTTCGACTTCCGGAAATCACACCGGTAGAAGGGAAACGGAAACGCCAGGTGCGTGATCTTGCGGCCCGGCATCAGGACGCTTTCGACTTGGCGCACCGTGTCGATACCGCAGTCGGTCCAGACGGTTTCGGTCTTGAAATCCTCTATTCCGGAAAGCGCCGCCCGGTAGTTCAGGTCGAAGCCGGCCCGGTAGATATGGCAATGAGCGTCGAAGATCCGGGTGGGAACGAAGTCCGCGAGCTCCTCTTCCCAGATTTGCAGGTCCAGGCCTTCCAGCGTCCGGGGAGGGTTTTCTCCTTCACGGGTCCGGATGGAAGGTTTTCGGGCCGGGGTTCCTTCCTGGGGGCGGGCGGAAACGGTCCGCTTCAGCCGGGTGGCCGCCAGGACACCGGCGCCCGTGGACAGGAACCGCCTCCGGCCGACGTTCCGGCTGTCTGGCTCGGATTTAGGTCTGGAGCCGCGTTTAGCGTGTATCTGCGTCGCCTCCTTGCGGATCGGATTCAGCATCCTGGGTCGGAGACAGCAGGCCGCGGTCCCGAAGTTCCTTGAAGATGGCCTCTCCCAACAGTCGATAGCCCTCGGGGTTGGGATGCCGGGGATCGTTGTAGAGATCCGTCTTCCCGGCGTAGATCCCGGTCAGATCGGCGCAGTAGGGAATCTGGTGGCAGCGAACCTGGGCCGCCTCGTAGTATCGGGTCAGCGCCACGTGGTAGGGCGTCTCATCCGGACGCGGCCGCTGCTTCCGCTCCTCCCACATCTCTTCTTCGCGGGGAGACGGATCATAGCTTCCGAAACCCATAATGGGCTGCAGCACTGCCATGTACCGTATGCCGAACTCCCCGGAGACGGCGTTCATGATGCGCAGGTGCTTCTCCCACACCTCCTCCGCTTTCATTTCGTTCGGATGACCCCAATGAGGTGGCTGCAGGATGTTCTCGCCGGATCCCAGCAAACGGGCCAAATTGGGCAGAAACAGGCTCTGCGATGCGGAACCGACCACGTATTCCATGATCGCCTGCTGCGGATGGTTCACCATGGGAGTGAACGGGGTGATGGACTTGACCAACCCCAGATCGTTGACCCCGTCCACCGAGATCACCACGTGAGGGTTCAGCGCCAAGGCGTCCCGGATCAGCTTGATCACCTCCTGGTTGGTGGAGTAGCTGCCCACGCCCCCGTTGTAGATGCGCGCGGGGATTCCCTCATTGACCAGGAGCTCCGAGAGAGCTCCCGACCAGTGTCCCTGGTTGTAGGGATCGGTGGTGGAGCCTCCCAGGGCCACGATGCGCAGTACACCCTCTCCTTCTCCGGCTCCGAAGACCTGAAATGCGGGCTCGGCAGCGTAGCCCAGATGCGGGTCCACGGCCAGCGTGCCCCGGGAGGTCCCCACGAACACCTTGGCCAAGCGCCGGTGAAACTCGCCGCCGCGAGACACCAGGAAGCCCGAGGCCGGGCCGGAGCCCAGGGAAAGCAGCAGCCACGCCACGCCCTCCACGAGAAAAAGGAGGCCCAACGCGAACCCGATTCCGGTACCCAGCTTGCGAATCATGTGAACGGCCTCCGGCTGTCGGCCCATCTTGGTGGCGACTCGGAATCTATCATAGGATTGACCCGACCGCAGGACGACCCTGCCGGTGACCGGCCGGAAAGGACACGAACCGATGATGACTCCAGCAAACCAACGAACCACTCGGCTGACCGCCGCTCAGGCCATCGTCAAATTCCTGCAAGCGCAGTACAGCGAGCGGGATGGCATCCGGCAACGGCTGGTGCCGGCCATGTTCGGCATCTTCGGCCACGGCAACGTCACCGGCATGGGACAGGCGTTGGAGGAGTACGGTTCGGAGCTGCCCTATTTCCAGCCGTGCAACGAGCAGTCCATGGTGCATACGGCGGCCGGTTTTGCCCGGGCCAAGCGCCGTCTGGCCACCCTGGCCTGTACCACCTCCATCGGACCCGGCGCCACCAACATGATCACGGGCGCCGCGGCGGCCACCATCAACCGTTTGCCCGTGCTCCTCTTTCCCTCGGACATCTATGCCAATCG
Source organism: Acidobacteriota bacterium (assembly GCA_028874215.1). Lineage (NCBI taxonomy): Bacteria > Pseudomonadati > Acidobacteriota > Acidobacteriota bacterium. The sequence continues at coordinate 11,752 of JAPPLF010000016.1, read as the reverse complement.
GAAGCAGGGCCCGGTGCTGCAGCAACTGGAGCACCCTTCCGGCGCAGACGTGAGCGTGAACGACTGCTTCCGCCCCGTGAGCCGCTTTTTCGACCGCATCACCCGGCCGGAGCAGATTCTCACCGCTCTTCCGGAAGCCATGCGGGTGTTGACGGACCCGGCGGAAACCGGTGCGGTCACCCTTAGTCTGTGCCAGGACGTCCAGCCGGAGGCGTTCGATTTTCCGGTCCATTTCTTCGAAGAGAGAGAATGGCGGATCGAGCGGCGCCTGCCCGACGCCCAGCGGATCCGGGAGGCCTTGGAGATGTTGAGGGTGGCCCGGCGGCCCCTCATCATCGCCGGCGGAGGCGTCATCTATTCCGATGCCTCAGCTCAGTTGGAGCGCTTCTCCCGCCGCTGCGGTCTTCCCGTGGTGGAGACCCACGCCGGCAAGGGGGCCCACGGCCGGCCGTCGGACCTGCTGGCCGGCGGTCTGGGCACCACCGGGAACCCGTCCGCGACCAAGCTGGCCGCCGCAGCGGACTTGATCCTGTGCGTCGGAACCCGTCTTTCCGATTTCGACACCGGCTCCCAATCGGGTTTTCAGCATCCGGACGTTCGCTTTATCAACATCAACGTCTGCGGCCGCGACGCCTGCAAGCAGGGAGCCTTGCCTCTCCTGGCCGATGCGAAGGAGGCGCTCGAGGCGCTCGCCGGTGCCGCTCAGGAGGCCGGGATCGAGACCGAACCGTGCTATCGACGGGAGGTGGCCGAGATCTGCCGGGACTGGGAGGGAGTGTGCCGGCGCGAGGTCGACGGGCACCAGGGCGAAGTGATGCTCCAGACACAACTGGTGCGGACCTTGCAGGAAGAATCACGGCCCGGAGACACGGTCATCGCCGCCGCCGGCAGCCCGCCTGGCGACATCCTCAAATTCTGGGACGCCACCGGCGCGCGCCATTGCCACCTGGAATTCGGCTACTCGTGCATGGGCTATGAGATGCCGGCCGGCCTCGGCGTCCGGATGGCTCATCCCGAAGGAGAGGTGGTCGTCTTCATCGGCGACGGAACCTACCTGATGAACCCCACCGAGCTGGTCACCGCAGTCCAGGAAGGCCTCAAGCTGACGGTCGTCGTCAGCGAGAACCGGGGTTATCAATGCATCCGCGGGCTGCAGGAACTCCGCTCCGGACAGGCGTTCGGCAATGAATTTCGCCGGCGCAATCCCGAAACGGGACGGCTCGACGGGGACTACCTGAAGATCGACTACGCCGGGAATGCGGCGTCCATGGGGGCCAGGACGTTCAACGTGTCGACCAGAGAGGAGCTGCAACGGGCCCTTCGCCAAGCGAGGGAGGAAACCGGAACCTGTGTCATCGTGGTCCGGACCGCCCGGGATGCCACCTCGCCCCCCTCAGGACTCTTCTGGGACTTCATGGTGGCTGAGGTCAGCAACGATCCGCTGACGCGGGAACTGCGCAGGCAATACGACGAAGAACGCCGGTTCCAGCGGTTCCACTACTGAGCATCAGAAATCGGACGGATCCGTTTCCACCGGGATGCGACCAACATGGATCCCGAGAGCAGCACCGCCAGGATCACGAATCCGCGGATCTGATCGTAGTCCCAGATGGCCTTGAGTCCCATGGCGGTGAAGGCAAGCCCGGCCACCAGGTTGGCGGCCGCCAGGAAACGGGGCATCCTCAATTCCTCCGGCAGAAACTTCCAATCCGACCAGATGTTGGCCAGGCAATAGAAGCCGCAGAGCAGTACACCCGTGTAGATGCCGGCGGGGGTCACGATGTCCAGGAGATCCACCTGGGGGAAGAGCCGCGTCAACCAGAGGATGCCCAGGCCTCCCAGCAGGATCCAGAGAATGGTGGCCCATCGCAGTCTCGAATTGTCCAGCTCCGAGCGGGTCTTCCCCAGGGTCAACCCGAACTCGTACAAGAGCCGGTACGTCACCTCCGGGCCACCGTAGAGGATTCCGAAGAAGGCGAAAAAGACGCCGATCTTGTAGAGAGGCAGCAGCCACGGACTCAATGTGGTGAGGAAGGTGGCTTGGTAATTGAGGAGGTTGACTCCGTCCGGAACCAGGTAGTGAGGCTGCAGGAGAACGGTTCCCAGAATCGAGAAGCAGGCGGCGACCAACACGATCATGGCGAAGCTGACCACGGTATCGATGACCGCTGCCCGAACCCAGAGACGCGCGGGATCATCGGGACGAGCCGCGGCCTTCGCCAACCGGGCCGATGTGACCGGACCGCATGCGCTGTGACCCCACTTCTTCTCCCGCAGGAAGGAGACGTACGCCAGGTAGTCGTAACTCTGGCCTCCGAGGGCAGCGGCATAGACCATGATCTCCAGCCAAGGGGATCGGGCCGCCATTTCCGGCAACTCCCGCGCAAGCCACTCGGGATAGGTCAAGGCGACTGGCACCAGGAAACCTTCGAACACCTTCCACCAGTCGGGCCGAACGTGGAAGACGGCGACGAGGATGCAGCTCACCGTCACGCCCAGAATCAACATCTGCGCCTTTTCCAGGAACTGGTAGCGGCCGACGGCCAGGAGCAGAAGGGCCACCGCCACCCAGAGACTCGCCCAGGCGTGGAGGCTTCCCACGCCGAAGATCCAGGTGCAGATGGTCCCCAGCACGCCCTCCAGGAAGCACAACCAGAGCGGCGAGCAAACCACCGCCACCGCGACCATGAACAGGTTCATCCATCCGGGAGGACCGGGGATGGAACTCCAACGCCGGCACGGATGGCCTCCGGTCAGGATCATGTGGCGCATGCTGGTGTAGACCAGGATCCACTTGAGCAGGGCGATGAGCAGCAGGACCCAGAGGATCCGGTATCCGAAGACTGAGCCGGTCCGGGAAGGGAAGAAGATTTCTCCGCTGCCGATGTTGACCGAAGCGATGATGGCGCCGGGACCGAAGAAGGCCAGCCAGCGAAGGGGGCTCCGGGAAAGCAACGAAGGCGGAGGCGGGGGAAGCCCTGGTTTGGATTCTTCGGGCATGGGCGTCAGTATAAGGTGGTGTGCGCCTCGTGGTGAAATCTGTATTGGGAATCAACGGAGTGAACGAATCATGAGATACCGGGTGGGAACCCTCGTTCTGTCTATCGGTCTCGTTGCGGCGGTCGCGGAAGCAGCCTCCCACAAACCGCTGAAGATCGGCTCGCAACGGCAACTCTTCATCGACGACCACGTCGTCGAGTCGATGGAGCCGCGGGTCTACCGGCACCTGAACCAGCCGTTGAAATACCGGGACAATCCGGTGATCCGGATGGACAAGGATTGGGAACACAAGGGAGGACTGTCCCATGGGGGCGACTGTGGACAGATCTTCTACGATCCGGACCGGAAGCTCTACCGGTTCTACGGGTTGATGGTCAACTGGGACTGGTCGCAAAAATGGATCTTCTACGCCGAGTCCGAGGACGGCATCCATTGGGTCAAGCCGCGCCTGGGACAGGTGGAGTACCTCGGTTATGACACGAATTTCATCTCCCTGCCCTTCGACACGGAGGCGGCGAGCAACACCGTCTTCCGTGATCCGGCCGCCAAGAGCGAGGACGAGCGGTTCAAGATGATCTACTTCCAGATGCGGGACGGCAAGCGCGTCATGATGCCCGCCTATTCCCGGGACGGCCTGCACTGGAAGGCCTACGAAGTGGAGCGGCCGGTCGTCAATTTCTGGTCGGATACCAACAACAACCTGCTCTGGGACCCCAACAAGAAGCGGTACATCCTCTACCTGAGGAGTTTCAACAAGCTGAGCCGGTGGATGACTCCGGAGCCGGTCTATCCCGCAGATGCACGTGTCCGCACCGCTTCCTTCGCTACGAGTGCCGACTTTCTCAACTGGGACGCCCAACCGACGCTGCGGGACGCCCCGGACCGCTTCATTGCCTTTCACGCCGACGACAAGGACCGGGTCGGGGATCGAAATTTCTACACCTTGGAAGTGCTCCCCTACGAGGAGGGGTACGTCGGATTCACCTCCGTCTACCACACCATGTTCGGGACCGCGCCGTCGGCCATGGATACCGGCAACGCCCAGTCCCCCTGGATGGAGAAGATGGACGTGCAACTGCTCTGGAGCCGGGACGCGGAGCGATTCCAGCGGGTCGGCGACCGGCGGGTCTTCATCCCCAACGGGCCGCCGGGAACCTGGGATGAGCACCTGGTCTATTCAGTCCACAACGGGATCGTCCGCGAAGACCTGGGCGAGATCTGGATCTACTACGAGGGATTTCGCGGGCACCACTGGTTCTACCATCGCCAGGAGCCCCAACTGGGACAGGTCGGCCTGGCCGTCCTCAGGCTCGACGGCTTCGTGAGCGTGACCGGGAAGGGAGCCCTGACCACGCGTCCCCTCTTGCTCGAGGGAAACCGTCTCAAGATCAACGCCACCGGAGTGGACAGGTTCGTGGGTCCCGGCTACGGCACCGTGAGGATCGAGGTCCTGGACGCCGCTACGGGCAAAACAGTGACCGGATTCGGAAAAGAGGACTCGGACGCCTTCGGCGGGGACGAGATCGGATATACGGCGAGCTGGCAGGGCAAGTCGGATCTGAGCTCCCTGCGGGGAAAAGCGGTGCGGCTGCGGTTCCACCTGGACAAGGCCAAGCTCTTCTCCTTCTGGGTCGATCAGGAATGATCAGACGAACCAAGGCCTCTACCGAGAAACCCGCATCCGCCGGAACAGGGGGATGAAACGCGCCCGGCAGGGCTCGAACCTGCGGCCTTTGGTTTCGTAGACCAACGCTCTATCCAGCTGAGCTACGGGCGCTTTAAGTGCCGGGAGTTTAGCAGAATCGAGCCGTGCCAGGAAGGCGCGCTCAGAGCAATCTACAACGACTCTCCCAACTTGTTCTTTCGGGCCTGGTCGCGCAATGAGCCCTCCCGGTAGTATTCGTCGGGCGGAGTCCCGATGAAGACCCACCAGCAGTCCTCCTGGGTGTGATTGTAGACCGACCGCGGCACGTCGGCTGGGAATCGGAAGGCATCGAAGGCTTTTGCCTCGACCACGGTGTCGTCGATTCGAATCTGGCTCCGGCCCTGCATCAGGATGTAGGTCTCTTCCGCCTGTTCGTGCGTATGGTGTCCTACCGACTGGCCCGGCTTCAGGTGACCGATGGAGAATGCGACGTGCTCGCATTCCAAGTGGGGATCGTAGGCGCGAAGATCCCCGTTTTCGGCCTTGGGCCACGGGTGGTCCTGGTCATTGATGGGGCTCCCCGGAGTCCCCGCCGGCGGAAGCCAGTCCCATCGAACCCGCCGGGACCGCTGTTTGTGGCCCTCGGCGGTCCTCACGGCCGCCCCCGCCAGCGCCGCTTCCTTCAGGATCAGGGCCAGCGCCGAAACTCCGGCGGCCGAAGTCTTCAAGAAACCTCTCCTTTTCTTCTCGGATCTCCACATTTGACCTCCTCGGAGCTCTTTTCCCTCGTTTGCGCCCGAGCAATTGGTTTAGAAGTTCCACACGGGAATCGGTTCCCCGGCCGAGATCACCTCCTCCAGGTATGCTCCCGTGTGAGGCGTCGGGTCTTGCATATGGGTCAACTCTCCGTACTCCAGGATCCGCAGCGCGATGACGTTGCGCCACCTTCCATCGGCCAGGCGCAGGGTGACGGCCACGGGGTGGTCCACCCTCCAGGCGGTGCCGCCGGGAGCCGGTCCGAATTCCTTCCTCAGGTCCCGGGCGATCAGGGCCGGGAGCAACCCGGTCCTCTCCTCGTTCAAAGGCCAGAAACAGAGGGTTTTGCGGCTGCGTCCCCCCCAGAGAGGGCTCCCACGGGAATCCTTGACCAGCTTGATCCGGTCCAGACCCTCCATGAAGACCTCGTAGAGGTTGGCCGTCACGTAGGGGGTGCCGTCAGCGGCCTGATTCAGGACGATGGGGGCCGATGAGATCAGGCCCCGGACATGGATGATTTTGGTCCAGGTCTCACCATTGTCGCGGGAGCGCCAGACTCGGATGTCATGGTCGGCCGTCCGCGTCTCGGAAGCTTCGAAGTGCTCGGGACTCCTGCTTCCGCGGGCAGAGAAGAGGATGGACCCGTCCTGATCGCGGACCGCGCTGGCCTCGAAGCTGTTGTCCTGGCCGGTGACGGGAACGAAGGAGACGGGGCGCCATGAGCCGTCCACGCGCCTCCACCGCGCCAACCCCGAACCGCCCGTCATTCCCGGCCGGTTGCCCTTCATGGCAAAGAGAAGATCGTCGCCGTCGGGAATCGCCGTCATCAGGCTTGCGGTCAGACGCCAGCCTGCAAGCATGGATTCCTGCGAAACCCGCTCGGTATTGGCCACACTGAAGGTCTCGCCGTCATAGGCCAGTTGATGAAGCTCCAGGTAGGAGTACATCTGACTCAAATCTTCGAACACCGAGGTCTTGGGATTCCGGCCGAACATGTTCACCCCATAGGGCGGGGGACCTTCGACGGTGGTCCTCCAGGCGATGGACTGGTTGAGGCCGAAGCCGGTGCCGGCGTGGGGATGGGGCGAGCCGTCCGGCCGTTTCGCGCCGAAGGGAACGAAGCCTCCCATGACCGGGTACTTCACCATGATGGCTTCCTGGTTGGGCGGCTTGGAATTGGGGTTGAGCTCGTTGTGGTTGCGGGTAATGGGGACGGCGCGTTCCGGGTTCAGGCCGGTGATGTCGTCGAACGGGATCAGATCGGAGCCGTTTTCGAAGTCGGTTCCTTTCCATCCCGAAACCCGGATGTTGCAGATATACCCGCCGGTGTTGGGGCCCAACTGGATGGGCAATCCCAACTGATAGATCCAGGTCTCTCCTTCCGGGGTTTTTACGGGAAAACGCAAATCCGGGAAACTCCGCGTCACATCGATGATCCCACTATCAGGAGGCGGCGGCGTTTCTGCCGGCGGCGGCGGGGAGCCGCAAGCGGCCAGAGACCATAGGACGACGAGACTGAGCGGTTTGATCCAAGCCGAGACTTCGTGGCGTCTTGTCATGGGGACTCTCCTTCGGGGGACAGGGTGAATCTACGCTTTGACGAACACCTCCAACTCATCGATGAGGATATCTTCGCCGGAGGACGACGACACCTCCGTCAACGTCACTTCCAAATGGTTGTCCCCGAATACGGCGGGCGGTTCCGTCAGGTCAAACCAGAAGGTCCGCCAGTCACCCGGCAGTTCGGGCACCGGCGGTAGACCGGAAGACTTGGTGGAGGATGGATCCACTACGCCTCGCAGGTCGGTCCGCGATTCATTGGAGCGAGCACGGATCGACCCGTCGTCGATTCGGTTGCCGTTGATTCGGATCTCCATCCGGTCGTCCTCATCAGCTCCATAGGCACGGAAGAGGAGTGTTGCGCCTCGAGACTGGCCGAGGTGTTCGCAGACTCGAAAACGGAAAGCGCCCGTCGACCCCGGTTTCCTTTGGAGCAGAAGACGATCCGCCTTGACCGCGCCGGTGGAGGCCCGGTCCTTGCCGAACCCGAGGCTGCCCCCCCATGACGGCTCGAAGACGTAGTGCCGGTCACCCGTCATCACCAACTCGGGTTGCCGCACGGCGGCCATTTCCCGAAGCCGCTGGGGATAGAAGGGGGCCCAGGTCAGGGTAACGAAGTGATTGTAGAAGCTGATCCCGTCCCCTCCCGCCGCGTACAGATTGGCAGCCGCCGCCCGCTGCTGATCCAGGGACATGTGTCTATTGCCCAGGCGCCTCCGCATGCGCTGGCTGGTCCAGGGAAGCATTCCGGGATAGAGGAGGCAGTTGCCGTTGTCAGTCAAACGGCGGAACTCCTCGTATTGCACGTTGGGTTCGGTGTGCATGGTGTCGTTGGGGGCGACGAAGTCGATGAGTCCCCGCGAAATCCAGGTCTCCACATCCAACCCGAGGGACCGGCATTCGTCCAGGGTCTGGAAGACGCGCGCCCCCAAGAGCAGTTTCTTCCTCCTCAGCCGTCCCCTTTCATCCAGAATGGCCCGGGTCCGCGCTACCAGGTCGGTCATCAGATGCTTTCGCTCGGGACCCTTGCCCGGCGGGAAATAGCGATGGTCCCGGAAGCAGAGTTCCAATCCGTCGACGGGAAAGCGATCGACCAACCGGCCCATGACGTCGACGACGTAGTTCCGAACCTGGGGAAACGTGAAGTCCAACGGAGTGCTGAGCTTATAGTAGGGTCCTGGCGGCAGCTCCCGGATCTGCCATTCGGGGTGGTCGACGAGAAAACTGGATCCCGCGCCGACGCCTTGCTCGACGGAGATGTGGCCATGGTTGTCGTTGATCCGGATCCCCGCCAGAAACTCCATTCCCCGCCTGTGGCACTGGTCCAGCAGGACCTCCAGGGGCTGAACCCCACGCTCCAGAAGGGGAAGGAACCGGCGGTGCTGAGGCCGGGCGTCATATTCCAGCCCGTCCTCCCGCCAATAGGTGGTCCAACCTTGAGTGTAGGCTTCCTGAATAAAGACATCGACCCGGGCCTCGGAAAGCTGATCCACCCAAGCCCGAATCGACTCCTCCGGCGCCGGATCGGGAAGATAGTTCATCGCGACGCTGGACGGATCGCTGACATAGATGATCCGTCGAGAACCTCTGGGTGCGTAGTCTTTCAACGGTGAGCCGGCACTGGAGGGCCGGGTTACCGATCCGCCAGAGACCCCTCCCGCAGCCACTCCGGCAGCCGTGGTGGCAACGAAACTCCGCCTGTTCATCCTTTGTGGCACTTATCTTTCCTCCTGCTTACAGAATTCGCGAAACGAGTGTTCGGGGGGACGCTGGGTGACCATTGGCCGAGCGGAGAATATCACAGCAATTCGTATGCCTCCCGTTTCCACATTGGCTGAAAAAGGGCGATATGCTGTAGGAGCCTTGAGCTCGCATGGATGGATGAGTCAGGATCAGCGTGCGAGCCTGCCGAGACTTGACGATCATGAGGTTCAAGGTTTCCCTGGCCCAGATCAACCCGAAGACCGGTGACCTCAGGGGCAACAGCAGGAAGATCTTAGAGGCGATCCGGACGGCCCGGGAGCGGGGTGCGGACCTGGTCGTGCTGCCGGAGATGTGCCTCACGGGTTACTGCCTCGACGAGAAGCTCCTGATCAACCTGGAGTTCCTGCGGGCCAACCAAAGGTGCCTGATCGAAGAGATCCTGCCCGCGTGCCAGGACATTTCCGCCATCGTCGGCTTCATCGATTTCGACGACGCGAAGTTGGGCCCCGACGGGAGAGTCGTTCGGCACAACGCGGCGGCTGTACTGAGCCACGGAAGGCTTCTGCAGGTCGTCCGGAAAAGACTGCTTCCCGCGTATCGTTACTTCGACGACAAACGCTATTTCGTCCCGGGCGAGGTAGTAGAGCCGGTGACCATTCCCGCAGGTCAGGGAAGCGTTCCCATCGGTGTGCTGATCTGCGAGGACCTTTGGGACGAGTCCTATGCTCTCAAGCCATCTGCCCTGTATCGGGAAAAGGGGGCCCGTTACCTATTCTGCATCAACGCGAGCCCCTTCGTGGGCAGCAATCCGGGAAGCCGGGACGGCAAGCGTTTCATTCGAGATTCGGTGATCCGAAAGCAGATCCGGCATCACGCCCTGCCTGTGATCTACGTCAATACGGTCGGAGTCGGCGACAACGGGAAAAACATCATTCCCTTCGATGGTTTCAGTGTGGCCTACGACCGGAGTGGACAACTCGTGGGCGCTCTCCCGCAGTTCAGGGAAGCTCAGGAGGAAGTCGTCTTCGAGGACGGAGAATCCACTCCGGTGCCTGTCCCGCCCTTCAGCCGGGAAGAGGAGATCTATCAGGCGCTGGTCATGAGCGTCCGCGATTACTACGACAAGATCGGGATCTTCACGCGAGTCCTGGAGGCCATTTCCGGGGGCATCGATTCGGCGTTGGGGGCCGCCATCGCCTACGAGGCCATGGGAAGAGACCTGCTGTCGGTTTACAGTCTTCCCTCTCGATACAACTCGGCAACAACTCTGGGAGCGGCCCGAAAGCTGGCCCGAAACTTCGAGTTGGACTATCACGAAGTGCCTATACAGAAGATGGTGGACACCATCACGGAAGCGTTCGAAGAGCACCTTCATCCCATGAACCTGTCGGTGACCCTCGAGAACCTTCAGGCCAGGGTTCGGGGATTGATCATGATGGCCGAGTCCAACGACCGGAGGGCCCTGCTCCTCACCAACGGGAACCAAACAGAAATCGCCCTGGGCTACGCAACCCTTTACGGCGACATGGTCGGAGGCCTCTCAGTCATCGGTGACCTGTCGAAGCCGGATGTCTACGCCCTGGCCAGACACGTCAATCGAAGGTGGGGCCGCACCATGATTCCCGAGGAGATCTTCTCGATCGCTCCTTCCGCAGAGTTGAAGGAGGATCAGGAGGACCCGTTCGACTACGACGTGGTGGGACCATTGGTCAACGATCTCGTGGAGCGGGGCAGCAGTCCCTCTGAGTTGAATATCAGGTTCCGGCACCAGGAATTGGACCCGGCCAGATATCCCACGCAGGCAGGCGGGATCTATGAGAGATACGGCGAACCTGAATTCAGCAAGCTCTCAGGAAATATCTATCGGAGCTTGAACTCATCGGTCTACAAAAGGCTCCAGGGCGCTCCCATCGTCGTCGTCTCCGCACGGGCGTTCGGCTTCGACCTGAGGGAGACCATCATCAACGGATGGAGGGGAGGGAACGGCTAGTCCGATCGGGTTTGGTTCGAAAGGCCCACCGCTACGGGAAACGGAACCGGCCGATGACGCGTCGACACGGAATCCGGGCGGTCCGCCTCGACGATTCTCAATAGACGCAGAGCACGTACGACCCCAGTACTTCACGGCACCGCTTGCACTTGAGGGTTTGGGGTATTTCAGCGAAGCGGGGAATCGTTTCCCAGATCTCCTCATGGTCCAGGCGAACTTCTTGGTCCTCCTCCACCAGGATCCTGGGCCGCCGTCTCAACTGCTGGACCCGGTACTTGTAGAATCCAGGAAAATCGCAGTGGCGGCAGACGATCTTCTTGAAGGCGATGCCCATTTCGATTTCTCTGTAACGGTCCTGATAGAGAAGTTGTCCTGGCCGGATCTTGGTCCGTGAAGCATCGAACACCATGGTATCAGATTAGCAGCCTCGGGTTGAAGCCGCCACGATGTTGGAGGGAATCTGCGCACGCTGCGGGTTTTTTGCGATAGCCCCCCGATGTGCGCGTTGCATGGTTCTTTCGGACGGTCCATGCATCCGTACCTCCTTTGTCTAATGTTTTCAATATCTTAAGTCGACTCAATTCGATTTCTCTCCAGCTGGGGCACAAATTTCTATGACCTGCCCGGGCGGCAGGGGTTGCCATGAGTCGGTGTGTAGGAGTATAGTGAGCCGCTCTGGCGACCCCGACTGGGGAGGCCGTGATCTTTGACAACCAGGTAGATAGGGCTCTTTGGAGAAAAACCTGAGAGTTTGATCCTGGCTCAGAATGAACGCTGGCGGCGCGCCTAACACATGCAAGTCGAACGACTCAGGGTCTTCGGACTCTGAGTAACGTGGCGGACGGGTGAGTAACGCGTGGGTGATATGCCCTTTGGTGGGGGATAACTCGTGGAAACGCGGGGGAATACCGCATAAGGCCGCAAGGGATGCCTTGCGGGGAAAGGCTTCGGTCGCCGATGGAGTAGCCCGCGTCCGATTAGCTAGTTGGTGAGGTAAGGGCTCACCAAGGCTACGATCGGTAGCCGGTCTGAGAGGATGAACGGCCACACTGGGACTGAGACACGGCCCAGACTCCTACGGGAGGCAGCAGTGGGGA
>JAPPLF010000015.1 GCA_028874215.1 Acidobacteriota bacterium | reverse complement strand
CCGGCCCGATCCCGCCCAAACTCGGCAACCTGTCCAACGTCACCGGTCTTGTGCTCGATGGGAACGCCCTGAGCGGCCAAGTCCCCGGAGCGCTCGGCGACCTGTCCACCCTGGAAGAACTGATTCTCAGCAACAATGAGCTAACCGGACCGGTTCCCCCTGAGTTCGGTGGCCTGTCGAGCCTGAAGCAGCTTGTACTCACCAACAATCCCGGTCTGGAAGGGGCCCTTCCGTTGCGCCTTACGGAACTGCGCCGGATCGAAGGTCTCCTGGCCGGGGGCACGGATCTGTGCGCCCCCTCGGACTCCAGGTTTCAGACTTGGCTGAACGGAGTCCACAAACGGCGGCTCTCCCCCTGCTTCGAGGGCGAGCCACCGATGACGTACCTGGCCCAGGCGGTGCAGTCGCGGGAGTTCCCGGTGCCCCTGGTTGCGGGCGAGAAGGCGCTGCTGCGCGTATTCCCGACGGCCGGGCAGGCGATCAGCGAGATCATTCCGGCGATCCGCGCCCGCTTCTACCAGGATGGCCTGGAGACGCATGTGGAGAACATTCCGGGGAAGACCGCTCCGATCCCGACCAAGTTCAACGAGGGGAATCTGTCGAAATCCGCCAACGCCGAGATTCCCGCGGCAGTCATCCAGCCGGGCCTGGAGATGGTGATCGAGGTTGACCCGGAGGGGATGTTGGCTCCTGGGCTGGGCGTGAAGAAGCGGATTCCGGAGGAGGGCCGGCTCGCGGTGGACGTGCGGACGATGCCTCTATTCGACTTGACGCTGATTCCGTTCCTTTGGAGCCAGGATCCCGATTCGTCCATCGTGGACTTGGTCGAGGCCATGGCCGAGGACGCCGAGGGCCACGAAATGCTCTGGCACACGCGGACTCTGCTGCCGATCGGCGAACTGGAGGTGACCGCCCATGAACCGGTGTTGAGCACCAGCAACAACGCGTTCGACCTGCGCTCCAACGCGCAGGCCATCCGGGCCATGGAGGGCGGAACGGGCTACTACACGGGCTTGATGCCACCGCCCGTCACCGGCGCGGCGGGAGTCGGGTTCATTGGCGACTGGGTGAGTTTCTCGGTTCCCAACGCCACCACCATCGCACACGAACTCGGCCATAACCTGAGTCTTTACCACGCGCCGTGCGGGGGCGCCGGCGAGCCGGACCCATCGTATCCCCAGACCGACGGGTCCATCGGCGCCTGGGTATACGACTTCCGTGAGGGCGGCCAACTGGTGCAGCCGACGAGACCCGATCTAATGACCTATTGTGGTCCCTATTGGATCAGCGACTACCATTTCACCAACGCGCTCCGGTTCCGCTTGCACACTGCCGCCGGCGTCGGACAGTCGTCCCTGATCGCTGCCGCGGGCAAATCCCTCCTGCTGTGGGGCGGGGTTGATGCCGTGGGGGCACCGTTCCTGGAACCGGCGTTCATAGTTCAGGCTCTGGCCTCACTGCCCCGCTCCACCGGCGAGTACGAGATCGTCGGACGAACCGCTGACGGGGAAGAGCTGTTCTCGTTGCATTTCCAGATGCCGGCGGCGGCCGACGGCGACGGGAGATCCTCCTTCGCTTTCGTCCTGCCCGTTCAGCCCGAATGGGCCGACCAGTTGGTCAGCGTCACGCTGGCCGGACCCGGCGGCGTGGTCACACTGGATCAGCACACCGACAGCCCCGTCACCATCCTGCGCAATCCGCGGACCGGGCAGATCCGCGCCATCCTGCGCGGCGCGGAGGCCGCCCTCCCAAACCTGGACTCCACCGTGTCGGCGCTGTCGTTGGACCCGGGGTTGGAGAGGATGACCAGCCGCGGGATCCCGGACCCGGAAGATTGGACGCAATAGCAGAAGCATATCGCCCAACCATAGGACAACCTCTGCAGATTGACGTTCGTTAACTGAATTACGGGCGTCCTCCGGGAAGTAGGGGGAACTGACGGGGTTTCGCCGTTGCTCTCGAGGTCCGTGGATCAGCCGTGGTCTGCCCGGGAGGGTGAATCAGCGACGGTCTGGGGGAAAGGCCGCAAAGTGCCAGCCTGCAACGTTTGTGACGACACCACCGCTCGTGCTAAGGAGGCACAATCCGCTGACGTTGATCCGCATATTGGAAGACTCCGAACGCCAGTCGACGCCGCCGCAGGCGAATCGACCCTCAATTCCGTTCAAAGTCCCGTCACATCCGATGTCTGAATCGCATTTGCCTTGCCGACGTATTTTGTCCCCTTTGGCGACCGCTCGAATGTCGCCGCTGACTTCGACAATCAAGATGTATCTCTCACTTGTGCCGTCTTGTGCTCGCACCGCGATCGCAATGGTGTTCTCCCCCGCCGTGAGTCTCGACACCGAATTGCCATCTACCTGCAACGCCGTGCCGGCTGCGGCGGTACCGTTTACCGTGACGGACCCGGTGTTGGGTCTCGGGGTGGGCGTCACCGTCAAGACATTGCCGACGATCCTCGTACGATATCTCCTCGTATCGGCGTCGAAGGCCGGGCTCAGCTCGCCGGAACCAATTTCCAGAGCGGCAAGAGTCGTGTCGTTTGAGAGCGTGGCTTCCACCACCAAGGTGTAGTTCTCGCTGGTCCCATCTTCCGCCTGCACGGCAACGGCAATCGTGTTCTCCCCCGCCGTGAGGCCGGACACCACATTCCCATCCACCTGCAACGCCGTGCTGTCTGCGGCGGTACCGCTTACCGTGACGGACCCGGTGTTGGGTCCCGGGGTGGGCGTCACCGCCAGGGCATTGCCGACGATCTTCGTACGATACCTCCTCGTATCGGGGTCGAAAGCCGGGCTCAACGCGCCGGAACCAATTGCCAGAGCAGCAAGGGTGGTGTCGTCTGAGGGTGACTCCGGGCGCGTTATCAGGAACTCATAGACGTGGGCAGGCGTGCCGGCGAACTTGCGGTAACCCAGACGGAGCTTGTTCTCACCCGGTTGCAGGCGGAACGTCACCATGTTGTTCCGGGACAAATCGAATCGGCCCCGCTGGAATGTCAATGTCTTGAACTGACCGGCGGTCCCGTTGAAATCTACGACGCCGAACTCCCCCATGTGCGGCACGCCGATTATCAGCGTCACACCGTCCACCCCGTATGGCATGCGAACCGTATAGGACTGGGTCTTTCTGTCAAACGCCGGTTCGAACTCGACGGTGGGTTCGGTTAGGGGAAGGCTCTTTTCCCCACTTACGATGGAGTCGAGGTTCACCCAACCAGCATGCATCGTGACGGACTGTAGTTGCAGCGCCCCGAGAGGCGCTACGGCAAACGTGAGCCCAACAAACGACGAGACGAGCAAAGCCTTCACCCTTCACCTCCAAATTCCGGCCACAGTCGACAACATCCTGCAACGCCTCCACCAATACCCGACGCTACAGCATAGAATCGATCACAATATCCAATCCCGCATTGTATGGCAGGATGGGGCTGGATTTCCCGATACTTCCTGACCGGCTCAGTCCCAAATGAGTCAGGACGCTCCCGGAATACAGTCGGGCGTTGAAGCCTCAACATTTAACCCCCAAAGGTTCAGCGGATTGGCCCTGGAGATGGACGCCGACAACCCCATCTTCACGACTTTCCCTGTACGGAACTCAAGTCGGTTGTGGAGAGATTAATAGGCTGACGTCCAGCTCATGGCCAGGGTCCAATAAGATCCACTCTCATCCCGACGGCCCAGGCGTAGGCCCGACGGGTCTCGGGGTTCGAGATCCTGGCCGGGAAGAACTCGTCGGCCGCAAAGCAGGCGACACGGGCGGCGCGCTCAAGCACCGGAGGGAACGCCGGCGAGGCGGCAGGTCCGGGTGGTGGTGGACCGGCCGTCGAGAGCCTCCTCGACGCCGTGGCGGCGCCGGAGCCGGCGGGGGACTACGCACAGGGCGCGGTTTCTCCGGCCAGCCGGAACGGATGACGGACCGGGGGGACCTATCCCCCCCAGACCCTCCAGTGGCGCCAGAACCCCTGGCGGCTCACCTTGCCGCCAGCGAACCTGGCGCTCCTGTTCGTCGCGCGTCCCATGAGAATGGGACCCTCGCGCGGTGTCCCCGGGCTTCCCGCCGGGAGTGAGACGTTGGCCCGTTTCCGGAAGTCCTGGCCAAACGGACCCGGTCGGCTGCGAATGTGCGCCCCCAATTCCCGGAGCGCGCAAGCTCTTGAAACCTGGGAGTCGAGGCGAGAAACTCGCCCATGGAGTCCACGGACCTCCAATAGGGTCGAATGGAATCCCGTTTACAACGTGGGATGCAATGAGGGAATCACATCGGGAGAGTAGACCATAACCATATTATTATCAGATACTTACGAGAGCACCTTCGTGTAGGGGGACGCAGTCCCCCCTTTACACATCCCCCTCCACACTTCCCCCTCCCAAAAAGCAATCCGAAATCCCCCCTCCGTGAGGAGCGAAAGACTGCCTGTTATAATCCCCGACTCCCATGCGGCGACTCGTGCTCACATTGCGGATGATCAAGTTCGAGCACACCGTCTTCGCCCTGCCCTTCGCCTTTCTGGGAGCTCTTCTGGCCCGGCGGGGCCTCCCCGCCGGAGAAACCTGCATCTGGATCGTGGGAGCGATGGTGGGCGCGAGAAGCGCGGCCATGGCCTTCAATCGACTGGTGGACCGGCGCCAGGACCGGCTCAATCCCCGGACCGCGGGACGCGAGCTTCCGCGGGGACTGCTGAATCCCGGTTTCGTCATCGGCTTCATTCTGGCGTCCGCGGGGCTCTTCTTCTTCTCGGCCTGGAGCTTGAATCCGCTGGCCCTGCTGCTTTCGCCGGCGGCCCTGGCCATCGTCCTGCTCTACAGCTATACGAAGAGGTTCACCTCGCTGTCCCACCTGTTCCTGGGCCTTTCCCTGGCCATCGCGCCGGTCGGAGGCTGGGTGGCCGTGCGGGGAGAGCTCTCCTTGGACCCGTTCTACCTGGCGGCGGGCGTTCTGCTCTGGGTGGCCGGTTTCGACATCATCTATTCCTGCCAGGACGAGGAATTCGACCGCCGAATGGGCCTTTACTCGATCCCGGGCCGCCTGGGTGTGGCCGCGGCCCTGAAGGTCTCGGCGCTGCTGCACGCCGCGATGGTGGCCGTCCTGGGCTACGCGTTTTACGCCTCCGATCTGGGCCTGTTGAGCTGGGCCGGCCTCGTACTGGTGACGGCCGCCCTGATCTACGAACATCGAATCGTCAGTCCATCCGACCTGAGCCGGATCAACGCCGCGTTTTTCACGGTCAACGGCGTTATCAGTCTAGGGCTGCTTCTGTTCGTAGGTCTGGATCTATGGCTGTTCCGGTAGGCGAATCTCCGACCCTGTCGCTGGACCTCTCCACTCGGAACCGGCCGGGAGAAACTTCTCTCCCGCCGGACGGGCGGGAGCCTGTGGTCCGCATGGTGGACCTCATCGTCTTCGACGCCATCGGCAAGAGAGCCAGCGACATCCATCTGGAGACCTACGACGGGGAGTTCCGCATCCGCTACCGGATCGACGGGGTCCTCTATCCGGTCGCCTCCCCTCCGCTGGCCCTTCGAGATGCCCTGATCTCCCGAGTCAAGATTCTGGGCGACCTCGACATCGGCGAACGGCGGCTTCCCCAGGACGGCCGAATCCGGATGAAGGCGCCGCAGGCCGGAGAGGACCAGGAGATCGATCTCCGCGTCTCCTCGCTCCCCACCATATTCGGAGAAAAGCTGGTGTTGAGGATCCTGGACCGGGAGCGCCTCCCGCGCAAGCTGTCGGACCTGGGGATGGAGGAGGACTCCCTCGACCGGATGAGGCGGGCCCTGCGGAGATCCCATGGAATCGTTTTGGCGACCGGCCCCACCGGCAGCGGGAAGACCAGCACCCTCTACACCTGCTTGTCCCGGCTCAACGAGCCCGGATTGAACATCAACACCGTGGAGGACCCGGTGGAGTTCAACCTCTCGGGAATCAACCAGGTCCAGACCAAGGACTCGGTGGGTCTGGGATTCGCCACGGCGCTCAGGGCGCTGCTCCGCCAAGACCCGGACATCCTCATGGTGGGGGAGATCCGCGACCGGGAAACCGCGGCGATCGCCATTCGGGCCGCCATCACCGGACACCTGGTGTTGAGCACCCTGCATACGAACGACGCCGCGTCGACGCCGGGCCGGCTGCTGGACATGGGGATTCCTCCGTTTCTCATCGCCAATTCGGTGAACCTGGTGTGCGCCCAACGGCTGGTGAGGAAGCTGTGCGGAGAATGCAAGGAGCCGGACCGGTCCCCGGCACCTGTCCCGGAACCGGCCGCAACCGGGCCGGAACCGATCCTCGAGATCTCCCGCTTCGACGCCCGGGGTTGTCCCGCCTGTCACGGCACCGGCTACCGAGGGCGGATCGGACTCTTCGAGACCATGGAGGTAACGGAAACCATCCAGCAACTGATCCTGCGGAGAGCCGACGCCACCAGGATCCGGAAACAGGCGGTCAGCGAGGGGATGATCACCCTGCGCGACAGCGGACTGGAGAAGGTCCGCGCCGGCGTCAGCACCCTGGAGGAGGTGCTCAAGGCGACGCACCTCGCTTGAGCGGCGGAACATGCGGATTGACCGGACGCGTCCCACAGGACAGATCCTGAACCTCTTGCGATTGGCCCACGACTCCGGCGCCAGCGACCTGCATCTCATTCCCGATTCCGTACCCTGCCTGCGCGTCCATGGCCGGCTGGTGGCCGCGAACCACCTCCAACCGAACCTGGAAGAGACACGGAATCTGGCCTACGGCATCATGTCGGACCGGCAAAAGTCCCGGTTCGAACGTCTCCGGGAGATCGACTTCAGCTTCGAGGTGGAAGGGCTGTCCCGATTCCGCGCCAACGTCTTCACCCGCCGGGGCAAGACGGCGGCAGTCGTGCGGCTCATCCCGCTTCAGGTCATACCACTGGAGGAACTGGGCCTGCCCGCCGTGGTGGAGCGTCTGGCCGGCCGGCCCCACGGCCTGATTCTGGTGGCCGGCTCCTCCGGCAGCGGCAAGTCGACCACGCTGGCGGCCCTCATCGACCGGATCAATCGAACCCGGGCCAAACACATCATCACCATCGAAGATCCCATTGAATTCGTGCACCACAACCAGATGAGCGTCGTCAGCCAGAGGGAGGTTCCGGGGGACTCCCCCTCCTTCGCGTCCGCGCTCCGCATGGCCCTGCGGCAGGACCCCGACGTGGTCCTGGTGGGGGAGATGAGGGACACCGAGACCATCGAGACCACCCTCCGGCTGGCCGAAACGGGGCACCTGACCCTCTCGACCCTTCACACCCGAACGGCGCCCGACACCATCGGGAGAATCCTGGACATGTTTCCGGCCGATCAGCAGGGCCGGATCCAGTCCCTCCTCTCCTCGGTCCTGGAGGGAATCGTCTGCCAGACCTTGATCCGGTCCCGCGACGGGCAAGGGCGAGTCGCTGCCGCGGAGGTCCTGATTCCCAACCCGGCCATCCGGAACCTGATCCGCGAGCACAAGCTCCACCAGATCCGCTCGGCCATGCAGACGGGACAGTCCGGAAGCGGGATGCGCACCCTGAATCAGAGTCTGGCCGAGCTGGCCCGGGCGGGCCGGATCTCCTACGAGGCCTGCCTGGAAGTCTCCCCCGACACCGCCGATCTAACGCGGTGCCTGGGGCGGCGGTTTCCCAACCGCCGGACTCCCGGGTAGCAATGCGGCGACGCAGGAACGGGCGATTGGGAAATCGCCCCACCTCGCGCCGGGGCGGCGGTTTCCCAACCGCCGATTCCCGAGTAAACGCAGGCCTCCTTGATGAGCATGGATCAACGGGCGTGGTTCACCGCGCGTACTGCATAACGGCACGCAGAGTCCGCCGGTTGTCCATTGCGGGAACAGCCCAAACCTCCGACGGTGCGATTCGACGGCAGTGGTCAACAAGGTTTGGAAACACTCGTTCCCATCCGCTTACGAAATTGGTCGCGGATGTCCGCAGCAACCTCAAGCACTTCCACCGGCGCGCGAACTACCTCCCCGGCCTGCTGACGGAGAGCAACGACGAGAGGCGCCAAGGCCTCGGATTTCGCCTCGTCGGCCGTCATTATCTCGACAAGCTCATGCACCGGCGCGCCGGTCGCGATCAAGGTTGCCACAACGCGCAGCATTGCTTGCATTGCGTCTTCGTTGCGTGGGGTGAATGCTGCATATGCGGAGTTGAAAGCCTCCATGGCAAATCGACGCCTTTTCTGGACGAATCCCGCCACAGCACGTACGCACATTGCATGCAACTTGAACCAACTTATGCCGTCTCCGTCCAAAGCACCAAATTCCCGTTCGAGTTCTTCGCAATCCTGGAGAGCTTCTTCTGCACGACCGGCCTCGGCCAAACGCATAGCCCTGCGACTCAGCGCCACGGCGACGTGGGTCCGGATGCCCGGCGGTCCGTCATCGAAACGGTCGAGCACCTCGCCGTACGCGTCAATTTCTCCCCCACGATCACCCAGTCTCCCCAGGCTGCCTCCTTTGCTGATCAAAGCAGCGGCCGCCGATCTCCGTAGTTCAGCCTCATCACCGTGGGCGAAACGCTCGATGACCTGGTCATACACAGCAATCGAATCCGCAAGATTGCCGCACCGCGCGAATGCATTTCCTTTTCTTAGCGATACCCCAGCGAACAGTACTCGAACTTCATGACCACCAAGGTCCCCGAGTCGTTCGACTGCTTCATCGTAGGCTGCGACCGCCGCCTCGAAATCGCCGAGTTTTTCGTGAGCGGATCCTTTCTCGATCAATGCCGTAGCGACGACCTCTTGAAATGGTGGCCGGTCAATGTTGCCAAAGCGCCGCATCACATCATCACAGGTTGCGATTGCCGCCCGGTATTCGCCGATTTCAAAGCGTGCACTTGCCCCGAGGACCAAACTTTCGGCGAGTCGCGCCGATTGCGTATCGTTACCGCTGCCGCCAAATCGGTCGGCCATTTCCGTGCAAACGGCAATCACGCCACGATAATCCGCCAAGTGGTAAAGCGCGTAGGCCTTCATATGCAACAGGTAATCGATGATCTGTTCCGGAGAACGATCCGCACCCGTCTCCAGCGAGGCGGCAAACTCGTCGGCGATTTCGACGACCCTCTCGAATGACTCCTCCGTGAATGCCGTATTGATCTCTTTCTCGAGATTCCATTCGGCCATGCTCCAATAACGCTCTTTAGCTTGGTCCGATACCATTTGAATGGCATCCCATTTCATTCCGGAGGCACCATCCTCACTGGGAGGCCGGTTCGAGAGCGCCCGCGCGAATCCTTTGCGAAAAACTACCGACTCGGCCACCTCCGAAACGAGACGATCGGACATTTCGTACAGTTCGCCGGTCCCGTAGAACGCCACCATGAAACGAACCAGGTCCCGTACGATGACAATGTCGCCGCGCTCGCGCCGCAACTTGAAGTAAATGCTGTAGAGACGCTCTGCCGCGGCGTACCGGAGCTTCCTGCCGCGGCCTTCCCGGGTCACTACGCCCCGATTGACCAATCGCCCGAGCAAGGCCGATACGGTACGGATGTCCATTCGAGCCCTCGCTGCGATCTCGCTGGCGCTCGACGGTCTCCAGAGATCGAGCACCGCCAGATAGACGCGGCGTTCGGTTTTCGCCAAGGCGATCAGGTGGCCACGGAAATACTCGGTATGGTCGTCGATCAGCGTAACCAGCTCTTCCATGAGCTGACGGAGAGAGCGATGTCGACCGAATCCGGCTACGATCACCAGCAGACGGGGACTACCTCCGGTCAGAATCTCAAGTGGCCGGATCTCCCGGCCGCTCACAGTGTCGCCGCTGACGAGCTGCCACAAGCGACGGCATTCCTCGGTCTGCAGCGGTTCGAGACCAACGATCCTGAAAAGCTCGAAGAATGGATGGCTTGCATCGTCCAGACCCCGAAAACGACTGGTGGCGGAACCCAACAGCATGATTTGGGGCTCGGACTGCAGAACCTCTCGAAGCATCCACCCAAAATCGCGGTCCACATCCTGAGTCAGCGACTGCAGGTTCTCGACCATGAGAACGAGCTTCCGGTCGAGCCGGTCTGCCGCTTCCAGAACCGCGGCCCGGGCAGACTCCCTTAACATCCCCTCACGCCAGCGGCCGGTCAGCACCGCGTGGGTTCGGCGCAGTTGCCGCGCGAGTTCGGAATGACTCGGGGAGACCTCCCTCGCCAAGTGGAACAGCGTCTCCAGCCAGAAATCAGTCATATCGAAGATCTCCTGGCTTTCTTCCATGAATCGAACCGGAAACAGCCGATTGGAAAGCGCTTCATTCGTCCGAATCTCGGCGGCGGTACGAGCCAGAAGCATGGTTTTTCCACGGCCGCGCGGGGCAATGACAAGCACGTGTTGGCACGACGGTGACTCGATGTTTCCGCGAAGGGTCTCAAGCACCGTACCGAGTTCGCGGTTACGGACGACGAATTGCTCAATGACCTCCTCGTCGGATTGAAACGTCCCCGGATTGAATTTTCGGATCGTCCGTTCAGTTGTATTCACCGCGCTTCCCCCGATGATCTGTCTTTTCGCCGGCGGCTTGCGAGGGGAGAGTGATGATCGCGGAAACGAGCGGCCCACCAGTCCCTCAGCAAGTGGGACGGAAAGCGAAAACCATCCTCGCCGGTTTCGAGATAGCCGTCGTGCGTCAAGACTTCGAGCACATCTGCAATACGCCCCCGTGCATCAGCGACCACCACGGAATAAATGTGCGTGAGTTGTCTCCGCGCAGCTTGCGAAAACCTCCGCTGCGTCGACGCCTCGGCGAGAATCTCCATGGCGATGGAGTAGCTCGGGTCGTCCAGCCCGTCCTTGAGGCGTGTCTCGTAGTGCACGAGGTCGTTCTGCCCCGAAGGGCCGAGAAGGTCCGCGCGATAGACCTCGCTGACGTCTTCTCCGGTTAAAAACTCCCGTCCACGGATTGTGGCGAAATCCCTGAGGCGCGCGAAGAAGGACTGGACGTGGTGGGGAATCCCGATGCCGAGCGCCTCGTATACGGCACCTGGCACACCCTCGTCGAATCGCAATCCAGAACTTTCTGCAAGGCGCCGGAAACATGCGGCACTGGTTTCACGGTCCCACGGGCCTAGACGAATGGGATCGAGATGGTTGATGCGATCAGGGATACCAAGCCTCGTTACGAGTGGACCGAGACCGATACTGCCGGACACGATGACGACCAGGGATCCGGCCTCGACTCTTTGAAGCTCGGCGCGCAGCCAACTGAGGAACTCATCGACCTGTCGCGGCCCGTCTTCATGCCGAAGCATGCGTTTGAGAAAGATTGGCAGTTCGTCAATGACAAGAAGCACCGGCTTGTCGTGGGAGGCGCATGCTTGAAGCAATTCTCCTCCATGGCGCCGCCAACTTCCGACGTTCAGTCCGGCACGGATCTTTAGGCCAAAATCCAGGGCGCTGATCTCTTCCAGCCTCTCGGTCAACCAGCGTTTCATCGTCGTGGCGAAACGTGACGAAATTGCGCGAACCGGATGCACCGCCCGTGCAATATCGGCGATCGCGTCCTCCGGACAGGTTGCTCCCTCGACATCGGTGAAAAGGAAGATCCACCCTTCGGCTTCGAGCCGCCGACCCAGTTCTCTGGCAATGCTGGTCTTTCCCATGCGCCGTTGTCCCGTCAGCAACACATGGTTACCGTCGCGGACTCGGGCTTTCAGTACCCGCAACTCGGATTCGCGATCAAAGAAATCGTCCCCGCTCACCCAGCGGCCCGTCGACAACCTCATTCCTTAGTCCTCATTTCGTGTACCCATTAGAACAATCAACAGTTTTGTTGTCAACAATATTGTTGCAACAGGTCAGATGGACCGGGAAGTCCCCTCCCACCCCTCCTGTTCGTTGTTTTCCGGTCCGCAATCGTTACCAGTATCAGTGGCTACTACAGACGGGCGGGAGTTTCGTCCCCGCCGCATTGCTCAGGCTCGAATCGGAAGGATCTCGACCCGGCAGTTGGCTCTTTTCACGCGGCAACTGTCGGTGATGCTGGGGGCGGGCGTCTCGCTGGTGACGGCCTTGCAGAATCTGGCCCAGCAGGAGGAGAACCGCGCCCTGGGCTCCACCCTGCGCCAGGTCCGTTACGACGTGGAATCGGGTTCCACCCTTGCTGCGGCGCTGGAGCGCCATTCCCGTGTCTTCGATCCCCTTTTCGTCAACATGGTCCGGGCGGGCGAAACGGGGGGATTCCTGGACACCGTGTTCGAGCGCCTCACCCTCTTCCTGGAAAAACGGCTTCAGTGGCGCAAGGCGGTGCTCTCGGCCTCGCTCTATCCGGCGGTCGTCATCGTGACTTCGTTCCTGGTTCTGGGCGTCATCCTGGTCTGGGTGATTCCGGTTTTCGCGTCCCTCTTCGCCAACCTGGACGTCCCCCTCCCTTTGCCGACGCGGATGGTCATGGGAGCCAGCGGGTTCCTGAGCCGGTGGGGACTGCTCCTGAGCCTGGGGGCGGGGATGGGGGCCATAGCGGGTGGACTCTACTTTCGGACGGCCAAGGGGCGGATGTGGATGGATCGCATCATTCTGGCGGCGCCGCTGTTGGGTCCGGTGACCACCCAACTCCTGACGGCCAATTTCGCACGGACCCTATCCACGCTCCTCTCCAGCGGAGTCCCCATCCTGGAAGCCATGGACCTGACGGCCCGGGCTCTGGGAAACGGGCGATTTCAGCAGACGGTGCTGGCGCTCCGGAGTGAGGTCGAGTCGGGGAGCGCCCTGGCGGAACCATTCCGGCACAGCGGCCTCTTTCCCCAAATGGCGTCGGAGATCATTCGGATCGGCGAGCTGACGGGCACACTGGACGACATGCTCCTGAAGCTGGCGGTCTACTACGAGGAGGAAGCGGACACCAGCATCAACCGGTTTCTGGCCCTGCTGGAACCCATGATGATGTTGGTCCTGGGCATCGTCGTCGGCGGCATGGTGCTGTCCATGTACATGCCCATTTTCAGTTTGATGGGAAGATTGTCCCAGATGTAGGGGAGCTTTCCTCTTTCCTCATTTTCTCTCATGGATACGCGGGCGGCGACGTTTCATACTATGCAAGGATGAAACAGCCAGCGAGGATGAAATAAAGATGTTCCGACGAACCAGCGTCTTTCCGGTTTCCGACTGCGGAGACCGGATCCGAAAGGAGTCCGGCAGCTTCGGCTCGATGCCCTCTCACTCCCCCAAGGACGGAGCTGCCGGATTCTCTCTGATCGAATTGATGATCGTGGTGGCCGTCATCGGGATCATCTCCATTTTGGCGGTTCCCAATTTCATGCGTTCCCGCCTCTTCGCCAACGAGACCTCGGCCATCGCCTCCCTCCGGGTCATCGTCACCAGCGAGATCACCTATGCGTCCACCGTGGGGAACGGATCCTTCGGGAGCACGGAAGAACTCGTGGCGCAGGGGCTCATCGATGCGGCGCTGGGATCCGGCACCAAGGACGGCTACAACCTGACCCTGACGCCGGACGGCTCCAGCGGGTTTACGGTCACTGCCGTTCCCGTCACGGCGGGCACCACCGGACAGCGGGGATTTTTCGCCGATCAGACTGGAGTGATCCGCTACAGCGCCGACGGATCAACGCCGACGCAGGCCAGTCCCGTATTAGGCACCGAGGCCGAGTCGGGCGAAGGACCCACCGAAGAGTAGAGAAGGAGCGGCGGTTTTCCTACCGCCGAAGGACCGGCGACTTTCCTGTCGCCGGGGGAGTGGCGACATTCCTGTCGCCAGTAGAAACGGCGACTTTCCTGTCGCCAATAGGGGAGGTCAGGCGGCACGGCAGTCCCCCCTCTACACTTCTCCCCTGCCGACTCGCACAATAACAATGAAGACCGGGCGACAGGAATGTCGCCCCTCCTAGCTCCGCCTGGATGACGTGCCGGCTCCCGACAAGAGGGCGGCCGCGGCTTCCCACTCCGGGTTGCGCACGACTTTCTCGGGGGCGGGAACGAGCTCCAACTCCTCCACCGGAGATTCTTCCACCTCCTGAACGGGCCGCTCCACCTCGATGGTGCGGTAGTAGTCCATGCCGGTTCCGGCCGGGATCAGCCGCCCCATGATCACGTTCTCCTTGAGTCCCCTCAAGTAGTCGATCTTGCCCCGGATGGAGGCCTCGGTCAGCACCCGGGTGGTTTCCTGGAACGACGCGGCGGAGATGAAGGAATCGGTGCTCAGAGACGCCTTCGTGATTCCCAGCAGCAGAGGCCGGCCCGTCGCCGGAGTGCCTTCCTCCTTGATGGACCGCTTATTCTCCTCCTGGAAACGGAACCGGTCCACCTGCTCCTCCAGGAGAAACTCGGTGTCTCCCACGTTCACGACCTTGATCCACCGCATCATCTGGCGAACGATGACCTCGATGTGCTTGTCGTTGATGTTGACGCCCTGGAGGCGGTAGACCTCCTGGACCTCGTTCACCAGGTAGCTCTGCATCTCCTTTTCGCCCAGCACCTTCAAGATGTCGTGAGAATTGCGGGGACCATCCATCAGGGCCTCGCCCGCCTTGACGAACTCGCCCTCCTGGACGTTGATATGGACGCCCCGGGGGAGCAGGTACTCGGCCCGGGTCTTGGCCGACTCGTTCTCGACCACGATCTTTCTCTGGCCGCGGGTGAAACCAGCGTAGTGAACGACGCCGTCGATCTCGGTGATGACCGCCGTCTCCTTCGGCTTCCGGGCCTCGAAGAGTTCCACGACCCGGGGCAGGCCGCCGGTGATGTCCTTGGTCTTGGTGGTCTCCCTGGGGATCTTGGCCAGGATTCCTCCCGGAAAGATCTCATCGCCCTGGTCCACCATGAGGTGGGCCTTGGAGGGGACCAGATACGATTTGACGACCTTGCCCGCCTCGTCCTTGATCTGGATCTGGGGCTGGCGCTTTTCGTCGACGGCCTCGGTGATGACTTTCCGGGCCAGGCCGGTGACCTCGTCCAGTTCCTCCTTCATGGTGACCCCTTCGATGATCTCGCGGAAGGCCACCGTTCCCCCGAATTCGGAAAGGATGGAGAAGGTGAACGGGTCCCACTCCACCAGCTTCTGGCCGGCCTCGATCTTCTGGCCGTCCTTGATCATGAGCCGGGCTCCGTAGACGACCGGGTAGCGTTCCTTCTCCCGGCCTCTGTTGTCCTGGACGATGAGGCTCCCGGTCCGGTTCATGGCCACCAGGAAACCCTCTTTGTCGGTCACGGTCTGGATCTTCAGGAAGTGGACACTGCCGTCGTTCCTGGCCTCCAGGGTGGACTGCTCCTCGATCCGGGTCGCCGCCCCACCGATGTGGAAGGTCCTCATGGTGAGCTGCGTTCCCGGCTCCCCGATGGACTGGGCGGCCAGGACGCCCACGGCCTCGCCCAGGTCCACCATCTTACCGGTGGCCAGGTTGCGGCCGTAGCACATGCGGCAGAGTCCGCGCTTGGACTTGCAGGTCAGGCCGGATCGAATCATGACCTGTTCGATACCGGCAGCCTGGATCAGGGCCGCCATGTTCTCGTCGACGGGCTCGTTGACGTTGACCAGGGTTTCACCGGTGAAGGGGTCCACCACCTTGTCCAGGGCGACCCGGCCCACGATCCGGTCGCGCAGCGGCTCGATGATCTCGCCACCCTCCACCAGGGCCGTGACGAGGATGCCGTCCACGGTGTTGCAGTCTTCCTCGGTAATGATCACGTCCTGCGCCACGTCCACCAGGCGCCGGGTCAGGTAACCCGAGTCGGCTGTCTTCAACGCCGTGTCGGCCAGACCCTTTCGCGCCCCGTGGGTGGAGATGAAGTACTGGAGCACGGTCAGGCCTTCCCGGAAATTGGAGGTGATGGGGGTCTCGATGATCTCTCCCGAGGGTTTGGCCATGAGTCCCCGCATGCCGGCCAACTGGCGAATCTGCTGCTTGCTGCCCCGAGCTCCCGAGTCGGCCATGATGTAGACGGAATTCATCTCCCCGCCCTTGCCGACGGCGGACATGGACTCGAACATCTCGTCCGCCACCTTCTCGGTCACGTCCGACCAGATGGCGACGACCTTGTTGTAGCGCTCGCCGTTGGTGATGACGCCGTCCAGGTACTGTTGCTCCACCTCGATCACGTCCTGGCGGGCCGCCTCGACCATCTCTTCCTTCCGCTCCGGGACCACCAGGTCGTCGATGCCGATGGTGAAGCCGGCCTGGGTCGCATACCGGAATCCCAGGTCCTTCAAATGGTCCACCATCGAGACCGTCTTCTTGTGGCCGAAGTTCAGGTAGCAGTAGTTGACGAGCTGTTGGAGTCCCCGCTGCTTGAGGATGCCGTTGATGAAGGGCATCTCGCCGGGCAAATGGTCATTGAATATGACCCGGCCCACGGTGGTGGAGATGTTCTGGTCGATGACTTCCTGGACATCGGCATGGGTCAGGTTCTGGTCGTCGTACTGGAGGGTGAGGTCCATGAAGTCGCCCGTGTACCGGAGGCGGATGGGGGTCAGGAGCCCGATGTCCTCCGCCTCCAACGCGTGCAGCACCTCTTCCGCATTGGCGAAAAGTCGTTCCTTCGCTTCGGGATTGGGCTGGGAACCGGTCAGGTAGTAGCAGCCCAGCACGATGTCCTGAGACGGGATCGCCAGAGGTTGCCCGTTGGCCGGCGAAAGCAGGTTGTTGGACGACAGCATCAGGACCGAGGCCTCGATCTGCGACTCCTGGGAAAGCGGAATGTGAACCGCCATCTGGTCGCCGTCGAAGTCGGCGTTGAAGGCGGTGCAGACCAGCGGATGAATTCGGATGGCCTTCCCTTCCACCAGCACCGGCTCGAAGGCCTGGATGCCCAGGCGGTGGAGGGTGGGCGCCCGGTTCAGCAGCACCGGATGCTGCTTGATCACGTCCTCGAGAATGTCCCAGACCAGGGCGTTCTGGCTCTCCACCATCTCCTTGGCGCCCTTGATGGTGGTGACGTGCCCCTCTTTCTCCAGCCGGCTGTAGATGAAGGGCTTGAACAGCTCCAGCGCCATGATCTTGGGCAGGCCGCACTGGTGCAGCTTCAACTCCGGGCCCACTACGATGACGGAGCGGCCCGAATAGTCCACCCGCTTGCCCAGCAGGTTCTGTCGAAACCGGCCCTGCTTCCCCTTCAGCGCATCGGAAAGAGACTTGAGCGGCCGGTTCTTGACGCCCCGGAGGACGCGTCCCCGGCGTCCGTTGTCGAAGAGGGCGTCGACCGCCTCCTGGAGCATCCGCTTCTCGTTGCGGATGATCACCTCCGGAGCCCGCAGCTCCATGAGCTTCTTGAGCCGGTTGTTGCGATTGATCACCCGGCGATAGAGGTCGTTCAGATCGGAAGTGGCAAAGCGGCCCCCGTCCAAGGGGACCAGCGGCCGCAACTCGGGCGGCAGCACCGGGATCACGTCCAGGATCATCCATTCCGGCTTGTTCCCCGACTTCCGCAGGGAATCGACGACCTTCAGGCGCTTGGCGTACTTGAGGCGCCTGAGCTGAGAGGTCTCGTTCCTCATCCGGAACCGGAGGTCGATGGCCAGCGTCTCCACGTCGACGCGCCGCAGCAGATTCTTGATGGCCTCGGCTCCCATGCCGGCGTCGAACTTGCCCGGATGGCTAGTCTGCAGCGACCGGTACCGGTCCTCCGTCAGCAGTTCCTTCTCCTTCAACGGGGCCTCGCCCGGGTCGGTCACGACATAGGCCTCGAAGTAGAGGATCCTCTCCAGATCGCGCAGGGTGAGATCCAGCAGATGCCCGATCCGGCTGGGGAGGCCCTTGAAGAACCAGACGTGAGAGCAGGGGCTGGCCAACTCGATGTGCCCCAGGCGCTCCCGGCGCACCTTGGACAGGGTCACTTCCACCCCGCACTTGTCGCAGATCACGCCCCGGTGCTTCATCCGCTTGTATTTGCCGCAGAGGCATTCCCAATCCGTGACCGGACCGAAGATCCGGGCGCAGAACAGGCCGTCCCGCTCCGGCTTGAAGGTCCGGTAGTTGATGGTCTCCGGCTTGGTGACCTCTCCACTGGACCAGGAACGGATCTTCTCCGGCGACGCCAACCCGATGCGGATGGCCTCGAAGCTCTTCATAAGTTCGGTCTTGTCGATCTGCTCGTGGAAAATGTTCAAAGCTTTCCTCCCAAACAGTGTCAGCGAACGCGCATTGGGACCCTCAGGCGTCCATGGTCTCCGGCGCGGGAGCCTCTTCCGCCTCCGGCGTTTCGGTCACCATGGATTCCACGGACTCCCGGATCTCGGACCGGCGGCGGAACCTCCTGCGAGGCCGCTCCACCAGCTCCACGTCCAGACCCAGGGACTGGAGTTCCCGAATCAGAACGTTGAACGATTCGGGAATTCCCGGGGTGTAGTTGGACTCACCCTTGACGATGGCCTCGTAGATCTTGGCCCGCCCATGGACATCGTCCGACTTGGCGGTCAGCAGCTCCTGGAGAATGTGGGCCGCTCCGTAGCCTTCCAGGGCCCAGACCTCCATTTCTCCGAACCGCTGTCCTCCGAACTGGGCCTTGCCCCCCAGGGGCTGCTGGGTGATCAGGCTGTAGGGCCCGATGGAGCGGGCGTGGATCTTTTCGTCCACCAGGTGGCTCAACTTGTTCATGTAGATGTAGCCGACCATCACCTTCTGGTCGAAAGACTTGCCGGTCACTCCGTCGTAGAGGAGCGTCTTGCCGTCCTCCGGGAGACTCGCTCTGCGCAGCTCGGACCGAATCTCCGGCTCCTCGGCCCCGTCGAATACGGGAGTGGCGTAGTGCACCCCCAGCGATTTGGCCGCCCAACCCAGATGCGACTCCAGGATCTGCCCCACGTTCATCCGGGAGGGAACCCCCAAGGGGTTCAGCAAAATCTCGACCGGCGTGCCGTCGGGCAGATAGGGCATGTCCTCTTCGGGGGTGATGCGGGCGATGACACCCTTGTTGCCGTGCCTTCCGGCCATCTTGTCGCCCACGGAGAGCTTCCGCTTCATGGCCACGTACACCTTCACCATCTTGATGACGCCGGGCGCCAGCTCGTCCCCCTTCTCGATCCGGCCCAGCCGCTCGTCGTGAAGGGAATGCAGGATCTTGATCTTCCTCTCCGTCTTCCGGAACAGGCCGGCGAGCTCCTGCCGCAGCTTCGCATCGTCGGGAACCACCTCGACCAGCTCGCGGTACGGGAGGCGCTTCAACCGGCGGCGCGAGACCTGGTCGCCCTCACGGCCCAACACCTCGCCCTCAAGGTCGATGAGGTCTTCCGCCAGCGTGGCGCCGGAGACCAGATCCAACATGGTCTTGGCGGCCTCTTCGCGGATGATCCGGATCTCGTCTTGCCGGTCCTTGGCCAAGCGGGCCACCTCTTCATCCTCGATCTGCTGGCTCCTGAGGTCCTTGGGCACTCCCTTGCGGGCGAAGATCTTCACTCCGACCACCGTTCCTTCGATGCCCGGCGGGGCATAGAGGGACGCGTCCTTCACCTCGCCCGCCTTCTCGCCGAAGATGGCTCTCAAGAGCTTCTCTTCGGGGGTGAGCTGGGTCTCACCCTTGGGAGTCACCTTCCCCACCATGATGTCGCCGGGCCTGATCTTGGCCCCGATCCGGACGATCCCGCTCTCGTCCAGGTCGGCCAGGACCGACTCGCTCACGTTGGGAATGTCCCGGGTGATGTCCTCGGGACCCAATTTGGTGTCGCGGGACTCGATGTCCAGCTCTTCGATGTGAACGGAGGTGTAGATGTCCTCCTTGACCAGCTTCTCGCTGACCAGAATGGCGTCTTCGAAGTTGTAGCCCCGCCAGGGCATGAACGCCACCAGGACGTTTCGTCCCAGCGCCAGTTCCCCCTGGTCGGTGCAGGGACCGTCCACCAGAACCTGACCCTTCCGCACCTGCTGCCCGATACGAACCAGCGGCTTCTGGTTGATGCACGTGTTCTGGTTGGACCGGGCGAACTTGATCAGCTTGTAGATGTCGACCCCGGCTCCCCGGCTCTCGTCTCCGTCCTGGCTGGTGACCCGCACGATGATCCGCTGGGCATCGACGCTGTCCACGATTCCGTCGCGCTTGCAGAGGATGACGGCCCCCGAATCGCGGGCGGCGATGCGCTCCATGCCGGTGCCCACCAGCGGCGCCTCGGCCCGAATCAAGGGGACCGCCTGCCGCTGCATGTTGGAGCCCATCAGGGCCCGGTTGGCATCATCGTGCTCCAGAAAGGGGACCAGGCTGGCCGCCACGCTGACCAACTGCTTGGGGCTGACGTCCACGTACTGGACCTCTTCCTTGGGAACGAAAACGAAGTTCCCCTCGTGGCGGGCGCTCACCCGGTCGCGGATCAGCCGCCCCCGATCATCCACCTCCACGTTGGCCTGGGCCGTGACATGCTTGTCGCCCTGCCAGGCGGTGAGGTAGAAGGCGTGCGGATCGTACCGGACGAGCCGTTTCTCGCGGCCGCTCAACACCTTGTTGGTCTGCAGCACGTCGTCGTAGGGATACGCTTCGGCGATCTTGAATTCGGAGTCTCCCGCGTCGGTGATCCGGACGTAGTCCAGGATCCGGCCGTCCACCACCTTCCGGTAGGGGGACTCGATGAAGCCGAACTGGTCGATCCGGGCGTAGCAGCTCAGAGAGGAGATCAGCCCGATATTGGGCCCTTCCGGCGTCTCCACCGGACAGATGCGCCCGTAGTGGGAGGGGTGGACGTCGCGCACCTCGAACCCCGCCCGTTCGCGGCTGAGGCCGCCGGGCCCGAGGGCGGAGAGCCGCCGCTTGTGGGTGATCTCCGAAAGCGGATTGGTCTGATCCATGAACTGGGAGAGTTGGCTGCTGCCGAAGAACTCCCGGATGGAGGCCGTCACCGGCTTCGCGTTGATCAGATCATGGGGCATGGCCGTGGTCATCTCCTGATGCACGGACATCTTCTCCTTGATGGCCCGCTCCATTCGCACCAGGCCGATGCGGAACTGGTTCTCCAGGAGCTCTCCGACGGCTCTGACCCGCCGGTTCCCCAGGTGGTCGATGTCGTCGGCGGCCCCCAGGTTGTTCCCCAGCCTCATCAGGTAGTCGACGATCTGGCAGAAATCGCTGGTGGAAAGGGTCCGCTCCTCGAGGGAAATGTCCTGACCCAGCTTGATGTTCAGCTTCAGACGGCCCACGCGCGAGAAGTCGTACCGCCTGGGATCCTGGAACATCCCCTTGAAGAGGGCCGTCGCCGTATCCAGCGTGGGAGGATCGCCGGGCCGCTGCTTCCGGTAGATTTCGATGAGCGCTTCCTCCTTGGACTTGACCGCGTCTTTCTTGACGGTATCGGTCAGAATCGTCCCCACGTCGTCCGACTCCGGATAGAAGACCGCCAGTTCCTCGATGCCCGCCTCGATGGCCCGGTTCACGGTGCTCTCGGCGACGAAGTTGTTGGCCTCCAGCAGGATCTCGCCGGTCTTGAAATCGACGACCTCCGCGGCCGACATGGCTCCCTGCAAGTCTTCGATTCCGATCTCCACCTCGTCCACGCCGGCCTTCAGCATTCGCGAATAGCTGGTCTGGCTGTACTTCCGTCCGGCCCGGACCAGAGGGCGATCCTCATCGGACGGGTCCGGGACGCCGTGGCGGGACCGGGTCCCGATCAACGATTCATCCAGCTTCCGGAACAATCTGCCGTCCGCTCCGACCCGAATCGTGGAGACGGTGTAGAAAATGCGCAGGATCTCCTCGTCGGTCTCCAGTCCCAGCGCGCGCAGGAAGACGGTGGCGGGAAACTTCCGTTTGCGGTCGATCCGGATGTGAAGCAGGTTTTTCTTCTCGTCGAACTCGAACTCTACCCAGGATCCCCGGTAGGGGATGATCTTGGCCAGGCAATGTTTCTTAACCCGGTTGGATTCGAAGAAGACTCCGGGAGAGCGGTGCAACTGGCTGACGATGACCCGCTCGGTCCCGTTGATGATAAAGAGCCCGTTCTCGGTCATCAGGGGGATGTCCCCGAAAAAGACCTCCTGCTCCTTGATGTCCCGAATCGTCCTGTCGTCGGTATCGGGGTTCTTGTCCCAGACCACCAGCCGGATGGTGACGCGGAGCGGAACCGAATAGGTCATCCCCCGCTCCTTGCACTCGTTCAGGTTGTACTTGATGTTGAGGTGAACCGGATCGCCGCAGGCCTCGCAACGCTCCACCTTGTTGGGATTCCGCGAGCCGCAACTGCGGCAGGTGATGTCCTCGACGCTGTACGGGTTCACCACCAGGGTCGCGCCGCAACTGGAGCAGGAACTCCGCAGCTTCTCGATCCCCTTGATTTCCCCGCACTTGCACTCCCAGTTCCCGATGGAGTAGTCCACGAACTCCAGCGATGAGATGCCTCTGAAGTCGGCGATGGGAAATACCGAGTTGAAGACCGCCTGCAAGCCGATGTCCTCCCGCTCGGAAGGAAGCAGGTCCATCTGGAGAAATCGCTGATAGGACTGCTTCTGGACCTCGAGCAGGTTGGGAATCGGAAAGACGGTCCTGATCTTGGCAAAATCGACGCGCTCTCCATTGACACTCTCGACGAGTTCAGACATGCGCAATAACTCCCAACTTGGTCCGGCCAGGTCCGGTCATGGGGTAACTTCTCCCGAAACCCGGTCGGCGCCATGAAGTAAATCTGACATTAGGAACCTGCTCGCCCCGCCGGCGAGAGGGACGTGAAACCCGGGCACCCGCA
Source organism: Acidobacteriota bacterium (assembly GCA_028874215.1). Classification (NCBI taxonomy): domain Bacteria; kingdom Pseudomonadati; phylum Acidobacteriota; species Acidobacteriota bacterium. Next base: position 24,699 of record JAPPLF010000015.1, on the reverse strand, counting down.
AGCGGCCCCGCGCGGGGGGCGCTTTGGGGGCGGGGAGTCGGGGAGCGGGGAGGGGGAGTCGGCGGTTAGGAAACCGCCGTTCCAACCGCCGCCCCCGCCGCTCCAGCGACGGGATCCGCTTCTACTTGAGCTCGACGGTCGCGCCGGCGTCCTCGAAGAGCTTCTTGATCTTCTCGGCTTCTTCCTTGTCCACCGCTTCGCGAACCGCCTTGGGAGCACTCTCCACCAGGTCCTTGGCTTCCTTCAGTCCCAAAGTGGTGACCTGGCGGACCACCTTGATGACATTGATCTTCTTGGCTCCGTAGGAGGTGAGGACCACGTCGAATTCGGTCTGCTCCTCGACGGCCTCGGCCGCGGCCCCTGCGCCACCGACGGCGGCGGGAGCCGCCACGGCGGCGCTGATCCCGAATTTCTCCTCCATGTCCTTGACGAGCTGATTGATCTCGAGGATCGACGCGTTGCCGATCCACTCCAGGATCTGTTCATTGGTAATGGACATTTCTCTTTACCTCCGATGAGGGACCCGGTGGTCCTTTCCGATTACGCTTCCTCTTTCTGCTCGGCCACTTGCTTGAGCAGCGATCCCATCTTGGCGAGGGGGGACTGCAGCGTGGCGGCGAGACGAGTCAGCGGAGCATTGAACATAAAGGCAACCTTGGCCAGGAGCTCTTCCCGCGAGGGCATGTCGGCCAGTTCCGACACCTGCTCGGCCGCCACGGCCCGCCCCGCAACCACTCCCGACTTGAATTTCATGCCCGGATGGGCGTCGGCGAATTCCTTGATGATCTTGGCCAGAACGGTGGGATCGGAATCCGAGAAAGCCACCGCGGTCGGCCCTTCGAAGTCGTCGTTCAACTGGCCGACGGGAGTTTCCTCGGCGGCGCGAATGGCCAGAGTGTTCTTGACCACCCGGTAACCATTGCCCGCCTCCCTGATCTGCCGCCGCAACGCGGTCAGATCCGGAACGTTGATCTCCGAGAACGTCAACAGCAGAACGGTCTGGTTCTGCCGGAAGGTCTGCCTGAGTGCCTGGATGATCTGTCTTTTTTCGTCCCTTGTCACTGCGACCTGCCTCTTTCTTCAGGCGGGGCTTCGCGGGGTCCGGTCCGAGCCGCCGCCGGATCATTTCCGTCCGGCGCCCGGGGCCCGGGACGCGCCCTTACGCTGCCTCCACACGATTGGCGTCCACCTTCACCCCGGGGCTCATGGTGGACGAAAGGTAGATGGTCCTGAGATACTGCCCCTTGGCCGCCGCCGGCCGGGCCCTGACCACCGCCGTGATCAAGCTGAGGGCATTGGAGACCAAGTGGTCGGCGGAGAACGAAATCTGCCCCAGGGGAGCATGGATGACGCCGTTCCGGTCCACCCTGAACTCCACCTTTCCGGCCTTGATCTCCTGCACGGCATGGCCCACGTCGAAGGTGACGGTTCCCGCCTTGGGATTGGGCATCATCCCGCGGGGACCCAGGATCCTTCCCAGCCTCCCCACCAGCTTCATCATGTCGGGGGTGGCCACGACGGCATCGAAATCGAGCCAGCCCTTCTGGATCCGCTCCACGATCTCGTCGCCGCCCACGATGTCGGCACCCGCCGCCTCGGCTTCCTTCACCCTTTCTCCCGAGGCGATGACGCAGACCGTCGCCGCCTTGCCCAGGCCGTGAGGCAGCACCACGGTGCCTCGGACCATCTGGTCCGCGTGCCGGGGATCGACGCCGAGACGGAGTGCGATCTCCAAGGTCTCGTCGAAACGGGTGAACTTGATCTGCTGCAGGAGCTGGACCGCGTCCTCCAGCGAGTATTCCCGGGGTTCGACCTTCTTCTTCGCTTCCAGGTATTTCTTTCCAGCCATCCGGAATGCTCCTGACTACGGACCGACCTCGACTCCCATGCTCCGGGCCGTCCCCATGATGATCCGCGAGGCCGCCTCCATGTCGCCGGCGTTCAGGTCGGCCATCTTGATCCGTGCGATCTCCTCCACCTGCCCCATGGTCACCCGGGCGACCTTGCTCTTATTGGGCTCCGGCGACCCCTTGGCGATTCCGGCGGCGCGTTTCAACAGGACCGCGGCCAGCGGCGTCTTGGTGATGAAGCTGTAGCTCCGGTCGTGGTAGACGGTGATGACCACCGGAATGATCAACCCCTCGTCGGAGCTGGTCTTGGCGTTGAAGGCCTTGCAGAAATCCATGATGTTGACGCCCTGCTGGCCCAGGGCCGGCCCCACCGGGGGCGCCGGGGTCGCCTTGCCGGCCGGGATCTGGAGCTTGACCATTCCGATCACGCGTTTGCCTCTGCGTCTGGCCATAGGTTCTCCTGTGCGCTTACGAAGAGTTCGGCGGTTAGGAAACCGCCGCCCCAGCTCCTTAGAGCTTTTCTACTTGTATGAACTCCAACTCCACTGGTGTCGGCCTTCCGAAGATGGTCACCATGACCTTCAGGGTGCTGCGTTCCACGTTCACGTCCTCGACTTCTCCGGTGAAGTTGGAGAACGGGCCGTCGATGATCTTGACCATGTCGTTCTTGTCGAACATGAACTTGGGCTTGGGCTTCTCGGCGGCCGTCGACACCCGCTGAACCACCTGGTTGACCTCTTCCTCGGTCAGGGGCGTGGGCTTGTTGCCCTGACTGACGAAGCCGCTCACCTTGGGGGTGTTGCGAACCAGGTGCCAGGTCTCGTCCGTCAGTTCCATCTCCACCAGGATGTATCCGGGAAAAAAGAGCTTGGAAGTGACGACCTTCTTGCCGCCGCGCATCTCCACGACATCCTCGGTGGGAATCAGGATCTGGCCGATCTTTCCGTGCAGACCGTAGGCCTGCACCCGGTTCATGAAACCCTCGGCCACCTTCCGCTCGAAACCGGAATAGGTGTGGATGATGTACCACTTCTTGGGGAGTGCGGATTCGCCCGAGCCACCCATGGAATCCTCCAACGGCGAACCCTCCTTCCTTCTTGTCGCGGAGCCGGTCATTCCGCTCCGCAGCGTCCCGGACCCGGCTCCGGGGAAAACACGTTCGTTACCGGAAAAACTCGAACACCCGGTCCACGAGGTTGCTCAGAATCATGTCCACGAAGAAGAGATAGAACCCGAAGAAGAAAACGCTGATCAGCACCACCGCAGTGGTTCCATAGACCTCGTTGCGGCCGGGCCAGGTGACCTTCCGCAATTCCCTCTTCACGTCGAAATAGAAGCTCTTCAGCCTCGTGGGAGCGCTCGCAAGTTTTTCCAACATGACGGTTCCGGACCCAAGCCGCTCAGGGTCCCAAAATTGGCAGGCCAGGAGGGACTCGAACCCCCAACATCCGGTTTTGGAGACCGGCGCTCTACCAACTTTGAGCTACTGGCCTGTTGAAAACCATTTATCGCGCCTCGCGGTGAGCCACGTGGCGACGACACCAACTGCAGTACTTTCTCAGCTCAAGCCGACCTCGCTGAGTCTTCTTGTTCTTGGTCGTACTATAATTTTTCCGATTGCACTCGATGCATCGGAGCGTGATGATGTCGCGCATCGCCCTACTCCAGGATCCGGGTAATGGTGCCGGCGCCCACCGTGTGGCCGCCTTCGCGGATGGCGAAGCGCAGGCCCCGCTCGATGGCGATGGGCGTGATCAGGTTGAACTCGATCGTCACGTTGTCCCCCGGCATCACCATCTCCGTCCCGTCCGGCAACGTCACGTTCCCCGTCACGTCCGTCGTCCGAAAGTAAAACTGCGGCCGGTACCCCGTGAAAAATGGCGTGTGCCGCCCGCCTTCCTCCCGGGTCAATATGTACGCCTCCGCCTGGCATTTCGTGTGCGGCGTGATCGACCCCTTGGCCGCCACCACCTGTCCACGCTCCACTTCGTTCTTCGGCGTCCCCCGCAGCAACAACCCCACGTTGTCTCCCGCCTGACCTTCGTCCAGCAGCTTGCGGAACATCTCCACGCCCGTCACCACCCGCTTCATCGTGGGCCGGATCCCCACGATCTCCATCTCCGTCCCCACCTTGATCTTCCCGCGCTCCACCCGGCCCGTCACCACCGTGCCCCGGCCGCTGATGGAGAAAATATCCTCGATCGGCATCAGAAACGGCTTGTCCACGTCCCGCTCCGGCATCGGCACGTACCCGTCCACCGCGTCCATCAACTCCCGGATCTGGTCCTGCGCCCCCGCGTCTCCCTCCATCGCCTTCAAGGCACTCCCGTACACCACCGGAATGTCGTCCCCGGGAAACTCGTACTGGCTCAGCAGTTCCCGCACCTCCAGCTCCACCAGCTCCAGCAGCTCCTCGTCATCCACCATGTCCACCTTGTTCAGGAAGACCACGATGGAGGGCACTCCCACCTGCCGCGCCAGCAGGATGTGCTCGCGGGTCTGCGGCATCGGCCCGTCCGCCGCCGAGACCACCAGGATCGCCCCGTCCATCTGGGCCGCTCCCGTGATCATGTTCTTGATGTAGTCGGCGTGTCCCGGACAGTCCACGTGCGCGTAGTGGCGCTCGGCCGTCTCGTACTCCACGTGGGCCACCGCGATGGTGATCCCCCGCTCCCGCTCTTCCGGCGCGTTGTCGATGGAATCGAAATCCCGGATCTCCACGCTGGGATTCTCGGCGCTCAACACCTGCGTGATGGCCGCCGTCAACGTCGTCTTGCCGTGGTCCACGTGCCCGATGGTTCCAATGTTCACATGCGGCTTCGTGCGCTGAAACTTCTCCTTCGCCATGATGGAACTCCTGAATTACCTTTGGCTGTCAGTTGGAAAGCCCACGACCAGGATTGAACTGGTGACCCCCTCCTTACCAAGGAAGTGCTCTACCACTGAGCTACGTGGGCACATACCCGTCTCGCCAGCTGTTGTCCACGAGGCCACTGTTGGAGCGGGAGACGGGACTCGAACCCGCGACCGATAGCTTGGAAGGCTATTACTCTACCAACTGAGTTACTCCCGCTCTCGACCGTATGCGAAAACTCTCAGTCCGATCTCTCAAGCTAGACCATTCCGATTGTCGGCTTGACTCCGGAACCGGCCAGGTTTCTTCCCTTGCGGCAATGGATCCGGCGGTAAGAAAACCGCCGCTCCGCCAAGTCTGGAGGGGGCAGGATTCGAACCTGCGTAGCCCCGAAGGGCGACGGGTTTACAGCCCGTTGCCTTTGTCCACTCGACCACCCCTCCTCATTGCAATCGGGGAATCTCCGATCCCCGTCCGCTCCGCCGTTTTGCTCCTTCCAGTGCACCCCACCTTCCTGGAAAACAGCCTGATTGCCAGGGAGGATACGGGAAGTGCCACATTATACGCACTTCGGTGGACCGTATCAAACACAAATTGGGACGGTCTCAAGCCGCCGGCCGGGACACGCGGGTCCGGCTTGGCGGAGAGGGAGAGCTGGCGAAGGGAATCGAACCCCCAACCTACTGATTACAAATCAGTTGCTCTACCCTTGAGCTACGCCAGCTCGGAACGCTGCGGCCGGAGAGGCACGGCAGGAGGGAACACTATCACACTTCAAGGATGTCGCCGCTCCTTGTCCCCGAAGGCGAGGCGGTAGGCGGAGATGCGGAAGCGGAACAGGTGGCGGCAAAATTCCAGGTCTCCGATCTTGCGGATGGACCGGATGCGGCGGCGTTCCCGGAGCATCGTGCCGGCGCCGGCGAGGGCGTCCCGCCAGGCCCGGAGCTGGACCCGGAGCAGGAGCCACAGCGAGCCTTCGCGGCGGAAGTTGCCGGCGGGCCCCCGGCGGAGCAGCGCCGCACAGAGGTTCCAGGCCAGACGATAGATGGTGAAAAAGGGGTTCAGGAGCAGGAGGGGAAGGGGGAAGTTCTTGAGCGCCAGCCAGATCCGGTTCCGCTCCACCCAGTAGATCTTCCGGGGCGAGTAGGGACCCAGCGTCGAGGAGTGGTGATGATGCACCACCGCCCCGTGCACGTAGCGGCAGCGCCAGCCCAGCCAGCGGGCCCGGAGCCCCAGGTCGGCGTCCTCCGCGTAGGCGAAGAAATTCTCGTCGAAGCCGCCCGCCTGCTTCAGGACTTCCTTGCGGTAGAGGGCGGCGCAGCCGTCCGCCGCCAGGACCTCCCGGCTCCGGTCGTACTGGCCCCGGTCCGGCTCGCCGGTGCCCCGGCCCCGGTTCTGCCCGTCCGGAAAGATGAGATGGCCCGCCTTGTCGATGACGCCGGACCCGTAAAAGAGGATCTTGGAGGCGCACATGCCCACGTCCGGCGAGGCGTCGAGGCCGGACACCAGTTGCTCGACCCATTCGGGCGACGCCAAGGCGTCGTTGTTCAGCAGGGCCACCAGTTCGCCCCGGGCCCGGCGGACCCCCAGATTGACGGCGGCGGCGAAACCCCGGTTTTCGGTGAGGGCCAGAAGCCGGATTCCGCGGTCCGCGAAAGAGGAGGCGACTTCCGTGCTGTGGTCCCGGGATCCGTTGTCGACCACCAGGATTTCCAGGCGGGGCCAAGTCTGGTCCAGGAGAGATTGCAGGCAGGCGCGGAGCAGTTCGGCTCGGCCGTAATTCACCACGACGACGGAAACAAGTTTCCTACTGCGTTTCGGAGAATCGGCCAATGGTCATGGACCCGGAATGCCAGGGGGCTCAGACAGCCTCGCGTCCTTTTCCCATGATGTACTCCCGGAGCACGTCCACATTGCCTTCGACGCGGGCGATGCGTTGGGTCAGCGTGACTTCGACCTGGGCGATGCGGTCACGGATTTCGGTGATTTCAACAGCAGCGTCACGAAGATCCGACCGGATGTCCGCCAGTTGTCCGCTGAGATCCCGATGACCGGCCCGGAATTGGGTGAGGATGAGGCCGGTGGTGGTCAGATAAAGGCCACCGAGCGAAACGATAATGACCGTGACTTCAAACGTCATTGTAATACTCACTGCAAGTCTACTCTCCCGGAGCCGGATTGGACAATTCCGGTCCGGTTCTCTGTGAGGCAATCCGCGTGCCAGGGGGAGTTCGGCGGTTACGGGGGAGTTCGGCGGTTAGGAAACCGCCGCCCCCGCCCCCGCCCCCGCCCTCGCTCGTGGGTGGTTCGGAGGATTATTCGGCGGTGGCGAAGACCGTCACGGTGGCGCCCCGTCCCAGGGCCGCTTCCGTGGCGGCAAGGGGCTGGGCCAGGAGCAGGAGCCCGAAATAGACGGCCTCCGTGGCAAGGAGCCCCCGGGAGCGCGCCCGCTTCTCCTCTCGCAGCAGGCGGACCTTCCGGGACATGGGATCGAGGCCCGGGAAGAGGCTGGAGACCAGGGCGGCGGCGTTGTCGCGCAGGGAGAAGTGGCGCACGCGGCGAACCCGGAAGCCGGCGCGCCCAAGCAGCTCGATGAGCGCCCGCGACGTGAAGTTGTGAATGTGGCGGGGACAGTCCAGGCCGTACCAGCGGGAGCCCAGGAGCGCCGCCTGGATGCTGTGGCTGTTGGGAACCTGGACCACCAGACCGCCGTCATCGGCCAGGAGCCGGCGGATCCGCCGAAGGTAGTCCAGCGGCCGGGGCAGGTGTTCCAGGACGTGAAAGAGGGTGAGCACGTGGAACGTGGCGCCGCCGCGGATCAGGTCCCGTTCGTCTCCCACCACCACCCGGCCCGGCAGGATCTTCTCCGCCGCCTCCCCCGCCTCGGGGGAGGCCTCCAGTCCCTTGACCCGGAAACCGGCCTCCCGGGCCAGCTTCAGAAAGGTGCCGCTGCCGCAGCCGATGTCCAGGAGGCGGCGGCCCTTCTCCGGCGGGGCCGCCGAGAGGACGAAGCGCAATTGGTCGCGCCGCAGGACCCACTCCCGGTAGAGACCCTCCACGCCCCGGGGGTCCCCCTCCGGGTCCCACCAGTAGCCGGGCGGGTAGAAGCCGGGGATCCGGTCGGCAACGGCGGACGCCCGTTGGAAACGGAGTCCGCATTCCGGACAGCGGTAGAGGGGAAACGTGGCGCGCGTGACCCGGAAGAACCGGTCCTCCAGGCGGCGCCAGAACCGGCAGCGGGGAAACCGGCAGACGGGGCAGGAGAGGGTGGCGTCCGGATCCACGTTCACCCTCCGAACCGTTTCTTGAAGAGGAAGACCAGGTTGCTCCAACCGTCTCTCCAGGGCCGGAGCTTCACCTCTCCGGCGCGGTTCGAGTAGTTGATGGGGATCTCCTTGAAGCCGATCCGGGGATGGCGCATGGCTTCGATCTTGATCTCCTCGGAGAAGGCCATCCCGTCGCTGACCAGGTTCATGTTCTCCAACGCCTCCCGGTAGAAGATCCACATCCCCGACTGGGAGTCCCGGACCCGGCGCAGGAACAAAACCGAGAGGACCACGCTCAGGCACTTGTTTCCGACGAAGCTGGTCCAGGACATGGCCTTGGGGTTCTGCACCGGGAACCGGGAAGCGGAGACGAAGCCCACGTCGGCGCCCATGAGCGCCTCGATCAGGTAGGAGAGGGAGTCGACGGGGTAGGAGTGGTCCCCGTCCAGCGTCACGATGATGTCCCCCTGGGCGTGGAGCAGGCCCGTCTTGTAGGCGCGGCCATACCCGCGCACGTCCTCCCGGATCACGCGGGCCCCCAGACCCGCGGCGATCTCGGCCGTGGCGTCGGTGGAGCCGTTGTCCACCACGATGACCTCGTCCACGAACCGGGGGATCCGCTCCAGGACCATGCGGATCCCCTCCTCCTCATTGAGGCAGGGGATGACGACCGTGATCTTGTGATCGGCGTACATGGTCTTGAATGAGGCCCCGCACGATACCGATCTTGCGGGCCAGGTCCTTGGACGGCGACAACTCCAGGGCGCGCTTCAGATTCTTCTCCGCCTCCGCCAGCTCACCCCGGCGCCGGAGGAGCACGCCCAGATTGTAATGGGTCTCGGCCGCGGCCCGAAGGCGAATCGACTGCCGGTAGAGGCGGACGGCCCGGTCGCCGTCGCCCGTCCGGTCGTAGCAGTGGGCCAGCAGGTTCACGCTCTCCGGCTCGGCCCGGAGGCGGACGGCCCGCTCCAGGTGTGGAACGGCCTCCTGGAATTTCTTCAGGTGAACGTAGCAGAGTCCCAGGTTGAGCTGTCCCTGGCGGCTGCCGGGATAGGCCTCCACGAATTTCTTGAAATGGACGATCGCCTGTTCGTAGAGCTCGTTGGCCTGCTTCTCGAACTCCTGCAATCGTCGGAACTCGCCCTTGTTGAAGGCTTCGACCCGCTGACTGTGGGCTACGCGGGCCTGGTCCAGGAAGATGCCTCCGATCGACAGCCAGACCATGCGGGCGGAGGGTTCGCGGTTCCGGAACTTGAGAGACCTCTGGAAGTAGCTCAACGCAGTCTGCCGCAGCAGCACGACCTCCTCCGTCTCTCCCGTGTCGACGGCGACCTCGGCCTCCTTCTCGAAGCAGTTCCCCATGTTGGCCAGGCTCATGAAGTTCGAGTCGTCTCTCTCCAGGGCTTCTTCCGCCGCCTCGCGGCACTTGTCCAGCAGACTCGACGCCAGGTCGTATTTCCTTTGCGCTCGCGCCCGTTCCGCCAGTTGGACGTACAGGGCGCTCAGATTGCTCCACTCCAGGGCCCGTCCGGGATTGAGCTCCAAGGCTCTCAGAGTGTGTTTCAGGGCCGCCTCCGGCTCCTGCTTCCCCATGTAGGTGACCGCCAGATTGCTGTGGGCGCGGTACGACCCGGGCGCCTGTTCCAGGGTCGCCCGCCACAGGGTCTCGACGTCGGCCCAGTCCCGGTTGCGCCCCACGGTGCGCACCGAGAAGACGACCAGGACCAGCGCCAGAACTCCCAGGGCCAGCTCCCTGTAACCCCTTTCCCGGGAGACGTAGTCCACGGTCAACCCACCCACGAGGCAAACCCCGATCAGCGGGACATAGAGAAAGTGGTCGGCCGCCAACTCGTGAAAGGGGACGATCTGGAGCACCGGCGCCAACGCCGTCAGGAACCAGCCCATTCCCAGCGAGACCAGGGGCCGGGAAGGGTAGAGCCAGACGGCGGAGGCGATGAAGGCCGCCAGCAGGAGCACCGCCAGCAGCGTCGCCGCGTCGGCGAACCCGGGAGAGAGGGGAAACACCTCTCCGCTGTAGTCCGCGATCAAGGGGTGAGGGAATACCGCCAGCGCCAGGTAGTGGGAGAACAGCTTGAAGGAGGTGCCGGCGTGGGCCGCCAGGCTCCCACCCCACAGACCCTCCATGCGGCTGGCCGGACTCAGATAAAGGGCGTAGTAGAACGAAACCGCGGCCAGGAGAAAACCCAGAGCGTAGGCGATCCGGGAACGCAGGAGAGCGCGGACGATGCGGACCGTGGCCGGCTCGCCCCCCGGGTCCCGGGACCGGCCCGTCCGGCACAGGTCCAACAGCAGGAGCAGCGCCGGAAGGACGATGACCAGTTCCTTGGCCAGGACGCCCACCACCAGGCAGGCGAGACAGACAACGAGATACCGGCGCCGACCCGAGTCCCGGTAGGAGAGGAATGACAGGCACCCCCCGAGGATGAAGAAGGCGGCCAACAGGTCTTTCCGTCCCGAAACGTAGGCCGTGGCGGCGGTCTGAACCGGGTGGGCGGCAAAGAGGAGCGCTCCGGCCAACGCCAGCGTCCGGCGGCCGGTGACGGCCCGGAAGAGCCAGTAGACCAGCAGCGAATTCAGAGCGTGCAGGAGCAGGTTGAAGAGGTGGTACCCGGTGGGGTCCAGCCCGCCCGCCCAATAGTTCAGGGCGTAGGTGAGGGTGCGGACCGGCCGGTAGACCCGGGGACTCAGGATCTCGCCCCAACGCTGCTCCGTCACCGTCCGGTTCTGCTGAATCAGGGTGAGGTCGTCGTGGACGAAATCGTGGCCCAGCGTGTTCCAGTAGAGGCCCAGGACGAGGGCCAGGAGGAAGCACGGGTAGAGCAGGTCCGGCCGCCAGAGACGGGCGGCAGGACCAGGAGGCGACCTCCGGTGTCTTCTTCTCCCCGACATGATCAGACTTCCCCGCCTTCCTTCGCTCCCAGCGACCGGGCCAGCTCCAGAATCGGTCCGGCCACCCGGTCCCAACCCAGCTTCCGGTTGAATTCCAGGATGTGAGGCTGGAACCGCGGCCGCAGATTCCGGCGGAAATAATCTACCAGGAGACTCGCCAGCCGTTCGGAATCTCCGGGTGGAAAGAGGAGCCCGGTCCTGCCGTCCAGCACCACCTCCGAGAGTCCGCCCACGTCGCTGGCGATGACCGGGACTCCGAACTGGTAGGCCAGCGGGACGATCCCGCTCTGGGTCGCGCTCCGGTAGGGAAGCGCCACCACGTGGGCGCGGCGGAAGAGGGAGGGGACCTCGCGGTTGGGCACATAGGCGCCGGTCCAGCGAACATCGCCGTCGAGGCCGAGAGCCCGGACCCGTTCCTTCAGGGGACGGGGATCGGAATAGAACTCTCCCGCCACCACCAGCTCCGCCTCCAACTCCTTGCGAACCCGGGCGAAAGCCTCGATGAGGACGTCGAGCCCCTTGTAGGCCCGGATGTTTCCGAAAAAGAGGATGCTGGGTTTCCCGCCCGGCCGGGACGTTTCGGAGTCCCAGCGCCGGTAGAAGGAATAGGCGGGATGATGGACCCTGCGGACCGGGGCCGCGGGACGGAGTTCCCGCACCTGCCGGGCCAGGCCCTGCGACTGGACCAGGAAGCCGTCCACGCGGCGAAAGGCCATCCTCACCAGCATCTTCTCCAGCACGCGGCTCCCCATCCGCTCGTGGGGAAAGACGTTGTGGCACAGAAACAGGATCACCGCCGCCGACCGCTTCCGGAAGCGCCGGATCAGGTCCGCGTAGGCCGGACCGAAGAAAGGGTGCCACCATTGGAAGACCAGCAGTTCCGGCTCCCAGGCGGCGACTCTCCGGGCCGCCGCGGCCCAACTCCGGGGCCGGAGGGGCCGGAGGATCCTGACGGAGGGCACCCGCCAGGCGCTGGGGCTCCGGTCCAACTCGGAGCTTCCGGGAAACAGCAACCGGGGATAGAGCTTGCGGAAGGAAAAGATGCGCACCTGGTGGCGCCGCTCCAGCTCCCCGTAAAGGGATGCGGTGTACTGGGCGATTCCGCCGCGCAGGGGATGGGCCGGACCCAGGAGGGCGATCCTCATCCGGGCAGAGAGACCAGGGACTTGGAGCTGGCCTCCTCCGGTTCCGCCACCCGGACTTCGCGCACCGAGTAGTCCCCTTCCCTGCGGGACGAATAGGCGATCATCTCGGCCAGGAGCCCGAAGAAGATGAACTGGACGCCCACGATGAGGAGCAGGATTCCCAGCATGAACAGGGGCCGGTCCTCGATCCATTGACCCTGCAGCCAACCCACCGTGAGGTAGGCCTCGACACAAAAGCCGGCCAGCAGCAGCACCAGGCCCAGAATCCCGAAGACGTGCAGCGGCTTGCTGTTGTAGCGGGTCAGCATGATCACCGTCAGGAGATCGAAGAAACCGCCCAGGAATCGGCTCGCCCCGTACTTGCTGCGCCCGTAGGCGCGGGGCGCATGGTCTACCGGGACCTCGCCGATGCGAAAGCCGCGGTAGCTGGCCAGGACCGGAATGAACCGGTGCATCTCGCCGTAGACCTTCACCTCGCGGATCACCTCCCGGCGATAGGCCTTGAGTCCGCAGTTGAGGTCGTGGAGCGGAACTCCCGTCAGGAAGGCGGTGACGAAGTTGAAGATCCGCGACGCGGCGCGCTTGCGCCAGGGGTCCCGGCGCTTGACCTTCCAGCCGGAGACCAGGTCGAACCCCTCTTCGAGACGGTCCAACAGCTTGCCCACCTCGTGGGGACGATCCTGAAGGTCCGCGTCCATGGTGACCACGACCTCTCCCCGGGCGTGCTGAAATCCGGCCGCCAAAGCCGCCGACTTCCCGAAATTGCGGCGAAACCGAATGATCCGGATCCGGGAGTCGCGTTGCTGAAGGCGCTTCAGCGTCGAGAAGGAGCCGTCGGTGCTGCCGTCGTCGACGAAGATGATCTCCAGGTCGCCGGACCGGGGACTCAATTCCTCGACGATGCCTTGGTAGAGCTCGGGGAGCGATTCCTCCTCGTTGAAAAGGGGAATCACCATGGAGATCAATCTCATGGGCGGAATTTCGGGCCTGATTTTAGCACACAGCAAAGGAACGGCGATTTCCAATCGCCGGTTCTTCTTTCCCTCGCGCCGCGTCAGGAATCGGCGGTTAGGAAACCGCCGCTCCGTCATATGTAGTGTGTAGTATATAGTACACACTCGAACGAGGGACGAAACGATGGGTCCCGGGGTCGAAATGGCGTTTGGAGAATACATTCGAGAGGTCCGGGAACGGCGGCGGCGCAAGGACCGGACCTTCTCCTTGCGGCAGGTGGCCGGGCGCGTCGGAATCGAGCCGGCCTACCTGAGCAAGATCGAGCGGGGACAGACACCGCCTCCGTCGGAGCGGACCATCCGCCGGCTCGCCATGGAGCTGGACCAGGATGCCGACGTGCTGCTGGCGATGGGGGGGAAGGTGTCCAAGGACCTTCAGGAGATCGTGATGCTCCGTCCAAGGCTCTTCGCCGATCTGCTGCGTCAACTCCGCGAGGCGCCGGACCACGCGGTGCTGAGGGTTGTGAGAGAGATTCGCGACGGTGACTGGTGAAGGACAGGTTGCAGGAACCTGGGGGAACGGGAGAGGAGGAGAAAATGATTGAACTACGGCGCGATACGTTGACTTTCAGCTTTCCGGAGGTCCATCGGGAGGCGAGGTGTTCGATATCGTTTGAGAGGACCCTGCGGATTCCGGACGACGACGGTGAGTATCCCCTGCCCCCGGGACTGGGAGAGTTTCCGTTGCACCACGTGGACGACTATGCCCATCGCCTGCCGCAGCGGTGGAGCGATCATGGCGGCGTTTTCATGCCCATGTACCAGGCGGAGGCGCTCTGGATTTCTTTCGGTGGCTCGTACCCCATGGCCGTCAAGGTATCGGCCGGGAAAGTCGACGCCGTCACGGGACAATCGTTCAGCAACGAGCTGCACCGGCGGCCCCAGGACTATGTCGTGATCCCGGATCAGCCCTGGCTCGACGGCTTCTGCGTGCGCAAGGGACTGATCCGGCAGTTTGTCGCCATGCCCCTGGGGCAGGGCTATACGGCCGAGGAGCAGTTGACGGGAGCCGCGGAGCATGGCGGCCTGCAGTTCGTCGTCTATCCGATGAAGGCGTCGCGGTACGAGAGACTGATGGCCGAAAGGGTCCGCGACCCCTACGAAATCGATGCCATCTGTTGTTCGGCGCTGCCGGATAGCGAAATGGGCCTCGCGCCCGGCGGGATGATGCGCCAGGAGGTCTACTCCGACGACTACGGATTCTCGGCCTGGGAGCGGGACGTCCGTTCACGTTGTTTCGTCCACCTCCTCAACAGCGGGCAATACCGGACGGTGACCGGATACGCGCCGCCGCATGAGCCGCCCACCGCCGCCGACTACACCGAAGCCGGGCTCCCCTGGTTCGAGTACTTCGACGCCGACCTCCAGGCGTTGGAGGGGGCGCCGCGGCTCGACCGCCTCGATAGCGTCGGGGCCCGCCGGGTGAAGGTGGGGAAGCCGCCCTTGGACCACGGCGAAAACGTTGAACCGGACTCGAAACAAATCGAACGCCTGCGCAAACGCCACCTGGTCCGGGACGGAAGCGCCGCCTGGTAGGAGCGGCGGTTCGTTGAACTTCGGTTCACCCGGCTGCATTTTTCTTTCCCCCGTGCATCTTCTCTATCTGGACGATTCGGGCTCCGCGAGTAACGTCAACGAACAGTATTTGGTCCTCGGTGGTGTTTCGGTATTCGAGGCACAATCACATTGGGTCACCCGCAAGCTGGACAGACTGGCAGAGGGAATTGTCCCCGAAGATCCGAGCGGAGTTGAGTTTCATGCTTCGGAAATCTACGCCCGCCGAAAGAGGAGACTTGGAATTCTCTCCGATCCCCACCTGATTCCGCTGGTCCTGCTTGACCCCAGCCGCATCCGCCGGATCGTACGGCAACAATGAATACGGGGCGTCAGGAAGGTCGCCCCTCCTGTCACCCGGATCGTGTAGTTTCTAGTCCCTGGTGCACATTTGATCGTTGGACGATCGGAAACGACCAGGAGGAGACGATGACTTTTGGAGAACACATTCGCACGGTCCGGGAAAAGCGGCAGCGTGAAAACCGTGCATTCTCGTTGAGGATGGTGGCTTCCCGAGCCGGTGTCCAACCGGCGTACTTGAGCAAAGTCGAATTCGAACAGACTGCGCCCCCGCCTGAGCGGACCATTCGCCGGCTCGCGGCGGACCTGGAAGAGGACGCCGACGTGTTGTTGGCCCTGGCGGGAAGGGTTTCCCGGGATCTCCAGGAGATCGTGATCCGCCGGCCCAGGATCTTCGCCGATCTCTTGAGGAGTCTCGACGAGGCGCCGGACCACGTGGTGACGCGGATCACCCGGGAGGTCCGGGCCGGAGTTTCGTGAGGGGCCGGACATCCAGTCCGGTCCTCCCCAGGGCAATCCAATTCGCGGGTGAATCCTGCCTGTCCCGTCCATTGACGGCGTTCGAGGAGCGTCTTGATCGGTGTTGAGCATCTTGACATCGCATAAGGAAGTCATCATGATGCCTTCAATGCGAACCACTTTGACTATAGAACCGGATGTCGCACAGCTCCTTCGGCGAGAGATTCGGCGTTCCGACAAAAGTATGAAAGCCGTCGTGAACGATGCCCTGCGGATCGGTCTGGGATTGCGGGGCAAGAGTTCTCCGATGGCTCGATACGAGGTGAAACCCCACTCCTTCGGATTCAAGCCGGGCATTGACATCAATCGGCTCAATCAACTGGTCGACGAATTGGAAGCGGAGGAACTTGGTCGAAAGAGTCGGCAGTGATCATTCCCGACGTGAACTTGCTGCTGCACGCCCATAATTCGGACTTTCCCAGACACCGGGAAGCGCGAGAATGGTGGGAAGCCCTGATGAACGGGAACGTCAGCGTCGGACTCCCATGGGCATCGATCCTTGGTTTCATCCGAATCGCCACTCACCCGAGGATTCTCGAAAACCCCCTCGACATGAGGGGAGCCTGCACCCGCGTCCGGTCTTGGCTCGAACGACCGCAGACAGTGCTCATCCACCCGGGAACACGCCATGCGGACATTCTGTTCGAACTCCTGGAGAGCTCTGGCGGCACCGGCAATTTGACGACGGACGCGCATCTCGCCGCCTTGGCTATTGAACACCAAGCGGAACTCCACTCACACGATGCCGACATGGCGCGGTTTCCCGGTCTGCGTTGGGTGAATCCGCTCGGCTGACGTGGTGGCGAGTCGATTGCAGAAAGCGGGGACAGGAAAGTCCCCGCTCCATGGTTCTCCGTCCGGGTGACCTATAATGGCGCGGGACCATGTTGAGTTCGCTCCTGCGCCACAAGCACCTGATTCGTGAACTGGTGTCCCGGGACATCAGGAGCCGGTACGTGGGCTCCGTCGCGGGCCTGTTCTGGTCGATTCTGAATCCGGCCCTGCAACTGGCTCTCTACACGCTGGTCTTCTCGCTGGTGCTGGAGGTCCGGTTCGGGCCCGAGGCCTCCACCGGAGTCTTCGCCCTCAATCTCTTCGCGGCGCTGCTGCCCTGGATGGCCATCCAGGAGGGCGTCGTCCGCTCGGCCCGGACCTTCATCGAGAACGCCAACATCATCAAGAAGCAGCGCTTTCCGCTGGAGACGCTGCCCTTCAGCGTTCTGTTCTCGGCCGTCGTGCACCAGTTGCTGGGGACGGCCGTCTTCCTCGTGGTGCTCGCGGTCACCCAACTGACCGACTTCCGGTTCCTGGTCCTGATCTTCCCCCTCTTCGTGGTCCAGATCCTGATGACTTACGGGCTGGCCGCCATGGCCGCCTGCCTGAACGTCTTCTTTCGCGACGTGGCCCAGCTCCTGGGCGTCCTGTTCATGCTCTTTTTCTGGGTCACGCCCATCGTCTACCCCTTGAGCCGGGCTCCGGAACCGTACCGGTCCCTCCTCTCGCTGAACCCGCTGACCCACATGGTGGAGGCCTACCGGTTCGCCTTCCTGGGCGCTCCGGAGCCCTCCCTCTGGGGGTTGCTCTACTGGGTCGTCATCTCCGTCGCGTTCTATCGGCTGGGGCGCACCATCCTGGACCGGACGCGGCACCAACTGGTGGACCTGTTGTGAGACCCGCCGTCCGGGCCGTCCGCCTATCCAAGTTCTACGGGGTGCACTGGAGCCCCCGGGGTCTTCTCCGGCAGATCGTCACCGGAAGGGACCCGGGCTTCCGGATTCGGGCGCTGGAGGGGGTCGGCTTCCAGGTCGAGGCGGGCCGGGCCCTGGGAGTGGTCGGTCAGAACGGTTCCGGAAAAACGACTCTGCTGAAGCTGGTTTCGGGCGCCGCCCACCCCAGCTCGGGGCGGGTCGACGTGGACGGCCGGGTCGGCGCCCTCCTGGACCTGGGCGCCGGCTTTCATCCCGAGTTCAGCGGCCGCGAGAACATCCGGTTCAGCGGAGCTCTCATGGGTTTGGACCCGGACCTGGTCCGGGAGGAGGAAGACCGGATCGTGGCGTTCAGCGAGCTGGAGGAATTCATCGACCAGCCGGTGAGGACCTATTCCGCCGGCATGTACGTCCGGCTGGGCTTCGCCGTCTCCACCGGATTCGACCCCGCCGTGCTGGTCATCGACGAGGCGCTGGCGGTGGGAGACCAGCCCTTCCAGAAAAAGTGCACCGACCGCATCCTGTCCATGAAGAAGCGGGGCGCGGCCATCGTGATCTGCTCCCACAACCTCTACCAGATCAAGACCCTGTGCGAGGAAGCGATCTGGCTCCGGGAGGGCCGGCCCCGATCGCAGGGGGACGCCGTTACGGTGGTGGAGGACTACGGCCGGTACCTGGGGCAGGCGTCGGCCGATCGCGGCGAGGAAGCCGGAATCACCGGTACGGGCGCCCCGCCGGACTGCAGAATCGAAAGCCTCCGGCTGGAGGACGTTTCGGGCTCCCGATGCGAGAGCTTCCGGACCGGCGATACAATGCGGCTGGAAGTCGTCGCCGAGTTCGCGTCCGGCTTCCGGGGCCGGCCCGGCCTTCGGGTGGCGATCCGGCGAGACGACGGCCTCACCATCCACGAAACCCGGACCCGCGGCATTGGAGAGCTGAAGCCTCTGGGCGGCGGCCGTTACCGGGGGCGGCTCACGCTGCGGGAGGTTCCCCTTCTGGCGGGCGGGTACCGGGTTCTGGTTGCGGCGTGTTCCCATCTGGAGGAGCCTGTGGCGGGAAGTTGGAGGTCGATTCCGTTCAGCGTTCGCTCGCGGGGCAGGGAGTCGGGCGCGGTCCGGCTGGAGCATCGGTGGAGCGGGGGCGGCGATCGTCCAAGTGCCGGTTATTGAGAAATATTGGGGTCGGGATGTCCCCTCCTGCGGGAATTCGAGAGACCGGATCGCGGATTTTTCTTCGCCGTCGTTATATCTTTTGAGAGTGGGGAACCGTCGGCGGTTCATCGCAGGATGTGCGCAGTTCTTGTCCACCACGACCGGGAGGCGGCCCACTTGGGATGCGAAGGGAGCTGAATCATGGATTTTGAACTGATCAGCGTACTGGTCACCATCCTGGCAGTGGGAATCGGCTTGGCCGGCTTGTTTCTGACTACGGTCCGAGGACTGCGGCAGGAGATGCGGGACATACGCGGCCACATGGGACGGATCGACTCCCATATCGGCGAACTCCGGGAACGCATGGCGCACGTGGAAGGACTTCTGAAGGGATTACGAGACGCTATCGCCCAGAGGATCATCACGAATTAGGAGCTCCCCCACCGGCCCATGCCCGGCGAATTGCCGGGAGCGGGAGCGGCGGTTTTCTTACCGCCGCACTCCGTTGTGACAAATCTCGCGACGAAGACCGGGCGATTGGAAATTGCCCCCTTTTTCTTAGAAGGATGTGCGCAGTTCGTGTCCGCCACGACCGGGAGGA
This sequence comes from Acidobacteriota bacterium, assembly GCA_028874215.1. Classification (NCBI taxonomy): domain Bacteria; kingdom Pseudomonadati; phylum Acidobacteriota; species Acidobacteriota bacterium. The sequence goes on along the minus strand of JAPPLF010000015.1, from coordinate 5,830 downwards.
GGCCCACCTAGGATGCGAAGGGAGATGAATCATGAATACTGAACTGATCAGCGTACTGGTCACCATTGTGGCAGTGGGAATCACCTTGGCCGGCTTGTTTCTGACCACGGTCCGAGGGCTGCGGCAGGAGATGCGGCAGGAGATGGGGGACTTACGCGGCCACATGGGACGGATCGACTCCCATATCGGCGAACTCCGGGAACGCATGGCGCACGTGGAAGGACTGCTGAAGGGTTTACGAGACGCTATCGTCCAGAGGATCATCACGAATTAGGAGCTTCCCCACCGGCCCATGCCCGGCGAAATGCCGGGAGATGGAGCGGCGGTTTCCTAACCGCCGACTTCCGGAGTGTCTGTGAACAAACGCGAAACGTGGGCGATGGGTAATCGCCCCGCCTCTTTCTCAGAATTCCCCCACCGGCCGCGGACCAGCAAGATCCAGCCAGAAAAACGGGCTGTACGCGCGCCACAGCTTTCCAGCCGCCGGTTTGGGGTCGACGATGAAGAGTGGGGACACAAATCTCCCCGCGCCCGGGGCCCCCGTATGGTTTTTCAGAGAAGGGGGGGCCAGCCGCCGAACTTCCCATGGAGATTGGGAAGGGGACAGGAAAGTCCCCACCTGTGAGGTTTTCGGGCAATGAATATCGATCTGGTGAGCGTCCTGGTAGCCGTGGTGGCGGTTGGTGTCGGCTTGGCCGGGCTGACCCTCACCGCCTTCATAGGGCTCCGCAATGAGATGCGGGGCCTGCGGCAGGAGATGCAGGGTCTGCGCGGACATATGGTGCGGATCGACTCCCATATCGGCGAACTTCGGGAACGCATGGCGCATGTCGAAGGACTGCTGACGGGCTTGCGCGACGCTTTCGTCCAGAGGATCAGCACGAGTTAGGACGGGGGGTTCCTGTTTCCCCGGCTTGAAGTGTCGATGGGGGAACGGCGTCGCTCCAATCGGCGACAGGAATGTCGCCGCTCCGGTCGCCTCTCCTCCGTGGAATCGGCTTGGTTGGCGTGGTATCGTGCTGGCCAGCCATGCGAGCCGGGAGGGGGAGTTGGGACGATTCTTCCGGCCTTCGCGAACACCGCGACCTCTACGATCACGACTACTTCCACGGCAAGACCAGCGGGTACCCGCCGGAGGGTTACGCCCGGGCGCATCCGGAGTGGAGTCCGTGGATCGAGTTGCTGGAGGCCATCCAGCCCCAGGGCCTGCTGGTGGAGCTGGGTTGTGCCTACGGATACCTGACGGAGGCGGTCCGGGGGTCCGGACGGCGGGCGGTGGGGCTGGACCTGAGCGGCTACGCGCTCTCCCAACACCCTCCGGCGCGTCCCTTCCTGGTGCAGGGAGACGCCCAGAAACTCCCTTTCCCCGACGGATGCGCGCACGTCGTCACCCTGTTCGACCTGCTGGAGCACCTTCCGGACCCGCGCGCCTGCCTCCGGGAGGCGGTGCGGGTGCTGGGTCCGAACGGACTGATCGCGGGAGCCACCCCGGATCCTCTCCATTTCCGGCGGCCGGAGCCGACCCACTGCTTCGAGCGGCCCCCCTCCTTCTGGATCTCGGCGCTGGAGGAGCTGGACCTGGCCGTGACCTACCGCTTCTCCGTGACTCCCTACAACTTCCAGTTCCTGGCGGCGTTCAAGGGGTCTCCAGCGGCTGAGCGGGCGGCGGCCTGGCGGCACGACTACTACGGCCCCGAACCGGAATTCGTCTCGGTCGACGGTCCCCTGGAGGCGCTGCCGCGCTGGGGATGGTCGGCGTTGGAGGCGGGATCGCGGGAAATGCAGGGCAACTCCTCGGCCCTCTATCTCTTGAACCGGCTGGCCGGACCGGTCCGTATCACGACCCGCTTCTCCGTCTCTTCCTCGCCCGACTTCACGACGCTGCGGGTCCGCGCCGGCAGCTCCACGTTGGCCGAGATCCACCTCGACTCGGAGCGGAGAACCGTGCAGGTGGAGCTCCCGCCGGTCCGCGTGGCCGCCGGGGGACACCACCTGATCTTCGAACCGTTCCCCCTGGGACCGCGGCTCCGCATCCACGACGTGGAGATCGGCGCCGAGCCCTGTTCCCGGGAGGGCCTGGTCCTGGGCCTGCCCTTCGACCTCTACCAGCGGTACCGCCTCGCCTCGCAGGTGGGTTCCCGGCTGACCCAGGGTCCCATCCTGGACGTGGGCGGCCTGTTGGGCGAGCGGGACGGACACGTGGCCACCACCGCGGACTTCTTCTCCGGCCTGGAAACGGGCAGGCCCGTCCGGGTCCGAACCACCGACCTGAGGCATTGCGACCATCCGAACCACGCGCCGGCTCCGGCCTGGGAGCAGCCTTTTGGCGACGGCTCCTTCGACCTGGTGTTGTCCCTGGACGTCCTGGAGCACCTGGAACCGGAGCGGCGTCCCGATTTCCTCTCGGAACTGGACCGTGTCGCCCGTTCCTTCATCCTGATCGGCGCCCCCTTCTCCACGCCCGACGTGGAACGGACCGAGGAGGAGCTGGCGGAGGGACTGCTGAACGCCCGCCGCTTCCTGGAGGAGCATCGGACCCTGGGACTCCCTGCCCACGACCTGGTGGAGAGTCACTTCTCAGACCGGACCGGCTATGAGGTCCACCGCTTCCCCAGCGGCTACCTGCCTCGCTGGCGCGCCATGCAGGTGCTGACGCAGCACTACTTCCAGTTGAACGACACCACCTCCATGACCTCCCTGAACCGGCTCTACAACCGGAGCTGCTATGTTGCGGATCTGGCCGAACCGGCCTACCGGAGTCTTTTTCTGATCTCCAAGACCCCTCTCTCGGACGCCCAACGGGACTCCCTGGCTTCACTGTTCCCGGAGCCCGGACCGGAATCGGCGTCCGCCTGCGGCCTCTCGGCGTTGGCCCGGGACGCGCAGTTCCCGGCCCTCCACCAACGGATCAGGGAACTGCTTCAGGAACGGGACGAGGCTTGGCTGAACACCCGATTCCTCATCAACGAACGGCAGAAGCTGATCCGGCTGCTGCGCCGGGAGATCCGGCACCTGCGCACCGAAGTCCCCTTGTGGAAACTGGCGGGCCTCCGCCTCCGGGAAAAGCTGAGACGACGGTGATGGGACCGCGCAAGGCGCCCGCCTCCGTGGCCATCGTCAACTACAACGGACGCCAGTACCTGGAGGAACTGCTGGGTTCCCTGGAACTTCAGACCCGCCGGCCCCTGGAGACGCTGCTGGTGGACAACGCCTCCCGGGACGGGAGCGCCGCTTACGTCGAGCGGGAGTTCCCCTGGGTCCGGGTCCTCCCGCAGCAGCGGAACCTGGGCTTTTCCCGGGCCGCCAACCTGGCCGCCGCGGAGGCCCGCAGCACTTGGGTGGCCCTGCTCAACACCGACCTCCGCCTGGAGCCGGACTGGCTGGAAGAGCTGGTGGCCGCCGGCGAGGCGGACCCCTCCGTCGCGGCCGTCTCCTCCAAGCTGAGGTTGTACGACCGGCCCCACCGGCTCAACGGGGTCGGAGGCTGCATGAACCGGCTGGGCTACACCTGGGACCGGGGGATGGGAGAGGAGGACCGGGGCCAGTACGACGAGAGCCGGGAGGTCCTTTTCGCCTGCGCCGGCGCCGCCCTCTTCCACCGGTCCCGTTTCCGGGAGGCCGGCGGATTCGACCCGCGCTTCTTCATGTACCACGAGGACGTGGACCTCTGCTGGAGGCTCTGGCTGCTGGGATTCCGGGTGGTCACCGCGCCCCGGGCGGTCGCCTACCATCACCTGAGCGCGTCCACCCGCGAGGACCGCGGACTCCTCTGGCGGGAGATCCTGGGAGAGCGCCACAACATGCGCTCGCTGCTCAAGAACTACGAGGGCTCCAACCTGGCCCGGGCGTTGTGGGGGCTGCTCACCCTGCGCCAGCCGGCGCGCCGGAAGTGGGCGCAACTGGGAAACCTGGCCTGGAACCTGCGGTGGCTTCCGGAGACGCTGCGCCTGAGGCGCCGCATCCGGACCCAGCGGCGGGTGACGGACGCACAATTGAAACGCCTTATCGTACAATCGCGCCATGTCCCCATCCCCCGGTGACGTCACGGTCGTCACCGTCAACTGGAACGGGAAATCCCACCTGTCGACCCTGCTCCCTTCCCTGCTGGCGCTGGAACCGGGCGAGGTCATCGTGGTGGACAACGGGAGCACCGACGGCTCCCAGGAGTTCCTGCGGAGGCGCTATCCCCAGGTCCGGTTGCTGGAGAACGGAGTCAACCGCGGCTTCGCCCAGCCCTGCAACCTGGGGGCCGAGACGGCCCAGGGGTCCTGCGTCGCCTTCATCAACAACGACATGCGCCCGGAACCGGATTGGCTGGCCGCCGCTCTGGAGAAGCTGGACGAACGAACTCCCTGCGTGGCCTCCCGGATCCTGGACTGGGAGGGGAGCCGCATCGACTACAACGGCTCCTCCCTGCACTACCTGGGGTACGGGTTGCAGGAGGATCTGGGCCTGGCGGTGGAGAAGGCGGTCCGCCGGGAGGAGGTTCTGTTCCCCTGCGGCGGGGCCATGCTGGTGGACCGGAAGGTCTTTCTGGAGCTGGGGGGATTCGACCCGGATTACTTCGCCCTGTTCGAGGACGTGGACCTGGGTTGGCGGCTCTGGCTGGCCGGCCACCGCGTGGTCCTGGCCCCCGATTCGGTGGTGCGCCACCGGGGACATGCCACGTTGGAAACCCAGGCCCCGGAGAAGACCCGCTACCTGATCCACCGGAACGCGCTGCTGACCATCTTCAAGAACTACGAGGAGGAGAACTTCCGGAAGATCCTTCCGTTGGCCCTGGTCCTCTCGGTGAAGCGGGCGGTGCATTTTTCGGGGGTTCGCAAGGAGAGTTTCTACTTCTGGTCCGAGACGCGGCACAAGCTGGAGGAGGGCGGCGCCATCGCACGGTCGCGGTTGCTGGACTCGTTGAACCACCTGGTGGCCATGGACGACGTGCTGCAATTGCTGCCGCGGTTGCTTGAGAAGCGGCGCCGGGTTCAGGCGCTGCGCCGGCGGACCGACCGGGAGATCGTGGAGTTGTTCGGCGACCCGCTGCGGCGGATCGTGGACGATCCGGGCTACGTCAAGGAGGAACTGGAGTTTCTGCAGTCGCTCGACCTGGGTTCTCTGCTGGACCTGGGGCCCAGCGCGGCGTCCCTGGATTCCCTGCCGGAGGTCCTGCGGGAGAAGATCCGGACTCTCGAGAAGGAGTTCAGCGACCTCCGCTGGGTGGGGTCTCACGCCGCGCTGCATCCGCCGGATCCGCCGGGCCTGGCGGCGAGATTCTTCCGCACCGTCCGCCGGGAGGGGTTGAGGGTCGCCTGCCTCCGGGCCTTCGACTACGTCAACCGGGCGGTGTGAAAAAAAGCGGATGGGGCGGCGGTTTCCTAACCGCCGATTCCTGCCGCGATGTGAGGGGAAGAAGAACGGGCGATTGGGAAATCGCCCTTCCTCCCCCTGGGGCGGCGGTTTCCTAACCGCCGATTCCTGCCGCGATGTGGGGGGAAGAAGAACGGGCGATTAGGAAATCGCCCTTCCAATCGCCCTTCCTAGCGCCCTTCCTAGCGCCCTTCCTAGCAGCGCTGGTCCTAGTCCACGGTGCGGGGGATGAAGACTTTCCGCAGTCCCTGCAGTAGTCCTTCCACACGGCCGATCCGTTCCCGGAGTTCGGCGATATGGGAGTCGATCCGTCCCATGTGGTTGCGCACGTCCCTCATCTCCTGGCGCATGTCCCGCATCTCCTGCCGCATGTCCCACATATCATGCCGGACGCCCCGCCAACTGGCCAACACGAGTCCGGCCAGGCCGACTCCTACTGCGACGACGGCTACCAGGACGCTGATCAGAT
>JAPPLF010000014.1 GCA_028874215.1 Acidobacteriota bacterium | reverse complement strand
GGGGCGTGGCGCAACTTACATCTGCGCCACACCCCCTGGGGGGGTCGCTCCCTTCCAAAATATCCCTGCGGGAAGCCCCGGAGAAGAATCCGGAAGACCTGTTAGGGCTCTGCAAGGTGTCCGTTCTCGACACGCGGTGCAGGATCCAGGGATGACCACAGGCGACACGTGCCAATGGGGTCCGCAGGTGCAGGTGGATTTTCGGCGTCCTCTTGGACGAGGAGGTGGACCGAACCCCGGAAGGCCTGAACTCGGAACGGCAGGCGGAGGTTCGCGTCGGGGTCCGCTCCAGGCCCAGCCCCCGATCCAGGTCCTGGCCGACGAGGCGGCCGGTGCGGGTGGTGGTGGTCCGGCCGTCGAGAGCCGCCTCCACGCCGTGGTGGCACCGGAGCAAGCGGCGGTCGAAGCGCAGGGCGCGGTTTCTCCGGCAACCCGGAACGGATGACGGACCGGGGGAACCGATCCCCCCAGACCCCTCAGTGGCGCCAGAACCCCTGGCGGCTCACCTTGCCGCCAGTGAACCTGGCGCTTCTGTTCGTCGCGCGTCCCATGAGAATGGGACCCTCACGCGGTTTCCTCGGCCTTCCAGCCGGGAGTGAGACGTTCGCCCGTTTCCGGCAGTCCTGGCCAATCGGACCCGGTCAGCTCCGAATGTCCGCCCCCAATTCCCGGAGCGCGCAGGCGCTTGAAACCTGGGAGTCGAGGCGAGAAACTCGTCCATGGAGTCCACGGACCTCCAATAGGGTCGAATGGAATCCCGTTTAGAAGGTGGGATGTAATGATGTAACCTGCTCGGGAGAATAGATCATAACTCCTTTATTATCAGATACTTAAGAGATCTTTTCCGTAGAGGGGACGGCAGTCCCCCCTGTACGCTTTCCAACTGCGGAGTTGCTTGCCAACAAGGAAGAACGGGCGATTAGGAAAGTCGCCCCTCCTGGTGGGCGACAGGAAAGTCGCCCCTCCTACGACCTCGCTTCGGAGGCGTCGATCCTCTCGATCCCGGGAGCATGATCCTTCACCGCTTCCAACACCAGCGTGCGGCCAGCCAGCAGGTCCAGGCTGTGCATGGCCCGGCGCACGTCCTTGTTGGCCTCCCGCTGGCGGGGGTCGGCCTCCTTGCGCATGGTCCGGATGGAGCAGAGCCGCTGAAACGGGTAGAAGAGGAGCAGCGGCCAGCAGGAGCGGCGCCAGAGGTCGGTGGTGGCCCGGGTGATCCGAAAGCCGCTGCTGTGGAGCCCGTACCGGAGCTGGTAATAGGTCATGGGGTTGATGTGGTCGAAGACGGGCGTATGGACGAACTCGTTCAGAGGCCGGGGACAGAGGGAATAGAACCCGGTCAGGAAATACTTCAGCCGGGATGCCGAGTTCAGGATGTTGGGTGTGGACAGAATGAGCCTGCCCTGCCACTTGAGGACCCGGTGGCATTCCCGGATGAAGCGGTAGGGATGCTCCAGGTGCTCGATCCCCTCCAGGCAGACCACGTAGTCGAACGACTCGTCCGGCAGGTCCAGGGGACGGTTCATGTCCAGTCCCCGGCACTCCACCCCGGCGCACTTGAAGAACCCGGGGTCCAGGTCCGCCGCCACCACCCGGAAACCCATCTCCCGCAGGCAGTGGGAGATTCCTCCCTCGCCGGACGGAATGTCCAGGACCTTGCCGCGGGGCAGGCGGTCCATGAGGTCCAGGACCTTGAAGAAGGTCCGTTCGTGGGCAATGATCTGAAAGCCCTCGGGCTTCCTCCGAGCTCGACTCACCGTTCCCATTTCAGCACCGCCCGGAAGATGGTCTCAAGTTCGGACCATGGAAAACAGGAGAATGGCGCCGGAACCGAACAGGAAGTTGGGCCCCCAGGCGGCCAGCAGCGGGGAGAGCAGGCCGTTGGCGCCCATCATGCCGAAGACTCCGAAGGCGCCCCAGTAGCAGATCCCGATGAGCACGCCGGCGGCAATGCCGTAGAGCGCCCCTTTCCGGCCCATGGAGAAGGCGAAGGGGATGCCCAGAATGGCCATGATGGGCGTGACCAGGGGCAGGGAGACCTTGGTGTAGAGATCCGTCTTCAGGTGGTCCACCTCGAAGCCCCCCTGCTGCAGGTCCTGGATGTACCGGCTCAGCTCCGGGTAGGTCATCTTGCTGGATTCCTTCACTTCACGGGCGAAGTACTCGGGGCCCTCGCTCAGTTCGAAGTCGCGGCTCTCGAACCGGATGAAGTCCTTTCGGTCCGGGTGTTCCAGGTCGCGGATCCAACCCTGCGACAGGACCCAGCGGCCGGCGCTCCGGTCCCAGACGGCCTTCTGAGAGTAGACGTGCCGTTTCAGCCTTCCTGTCTGAATGTCCAGATCCAGGATGGAGAGATCGCCGAACAAGCCCCGGTGGACATCGAAATAGTTGTAGTGGTAGAGCCGCTTCCCCTCTCCGAAGATCCAATTCCGCCCCTGCTGGTAGAAGGTCTGGGCGGGACGGCCCTTGATGATGGTGCGCAGGCTGTCCTGCCGCTGGTTGGCGTAGGGCAGGACGTATTCCTGAAGCACGTAGAGGAAGCTCCCGACCAGCAGAGTCATCCCCAGCACCGACAAGCTGACGCGGTACACGCTGACGCCGCAGGCCTTGAGCGCCGTGATCTGCCCCGTCTTGTCCAGCAGGCCGAAGGTGACGAGGGTCCCGATGAGAATGGAAAGGGGCACCAGCAACATGAGGATGTGGGGCGCCAGGTAGAAGAAGTAGGAGGCCAGCAAGCCGTAGGGCCGGTCGTTTTCCAGGACGTCGTCGATGAGGTCGAAAAAGGTGAAGAGATAGAAGAGGGCCATGGTGACCGAGAGGGCGAGGACGGAGTAGAGGAGAAAGGTCTTCGCCAGGTACAGATCGATGACGCGAGCCGTCCTGGGCCTCATCTGGACCAGGCGGGACCGTCGCGGCTGGAAGGCGGTGCTGCTTCGGATCCTGGAGAGCACCCGCCGCAACGCCCGGGCGGCCCGGGTCAACCTCCGGTCCAGGCGGGGGTAGACGTGCCGCCAGCGCAACGGCCGGGCATCCAGGGCGCCGTAACGGAACGCCGCCCAAGCCAGCAGGCCGGTCAGCAGGTTGGTTCCCCACACGCCGGCCAGGGGATGCAGCATTCCGCCGCGGGCCAATTCGAAGCCGGTGGCGAAGAGGACATAGTAGGCCAGCGCCACCACCACGCTGGCCACCAGTCCGTAGCCGCGCCCGCCGCGATGATTGCGGGCGCCCAGGGCGACTCCCAGCACGGCGAAGATGATGGGCGAAACCGCCAGCGCCAACCGTCGGTTCAACTCCAGCCAACTCTGGGCCCGCGTGGCGCCCGGATCGCCTCGGATCTCCCGCCAGAGTTGAGCGGGCGCCTTGTCTTCGGGGCGCCGGGGACCGTTCGAACTCTCTTCCACGGGAGGAAGTTGGAGGGCGAAGTCCAGAACGCGAAACCGGCTCAGCGTCATTTTTTCGGGAGCGTCCCGGTGGGTCTCGTAGCGCAGCCCGTCCTTGAGGTGCAGTTGGATCCGTCGCCTGTCCCGGTCGATCAGGGCCTCTCCGTCCCGGGAAAGGACGATTTCCGTCTCCGCGTCGTTGCCGTTGGAAAGAAAGACTCCGTTCCAGAAACCGTTTCTCAGATCCACGTCGGCGGCGTAGAGCACGGCCCCCCCCGGCAACCCTTCGTAGAAGACGCGCGGCTTGATCCGGGAAAGGACCGGCTGGACCCCCATCTCATGACGGAGCGTCTGCAGGCTCCAGTTCCCGGCCGGCAGCGCCACCAGCGTCAGCCCCAGCGTGAGCAGGCTCACCAGCAACCCGATGTTGACCACATGGCGCACCATCCGGTGGATGCCGATTCCGCAGGCTCGCATGGCAACGATCTCGCTGTCGGTGGAGAGGCGGCTGAATCCGATCAGCGTCCCGATGAGGAAGGAGAGGGGAACGCTGAAGACCAGGATGCTGGGAAGAATCGAGAGCACGGTCCTGACGACCGTCAGGATGGGAGCGTCGGCCCGGATGAGGAGCTCGGTCAGGCGGCCGAACTCCCGGGTCAGGACGGCGAAGGTGAGGAACAGGAGGGTGATCAGGAAAGGCGGCGTGATCTCCTGGTTGATGAGCTTGTTGATCTTGGTCATTGCCGTGCCGTCGGGCCCTCGCCGCTTATCCCGGGAGCGGACAATTTAACAAAAATTGGCGGGACGACGGTTTGGGAGGGGGGAGAGGAAGTGTACAGGGGGGGGGGGGGGGGGGGGGGGGGGGGGGGGGGGGGGGGGGGGGGGGGG
>JAPPLF010000013.1 GCA_028874215.1 Acidobacteriota bacterium | reverse complement strand
GATGGAAGAATTATCGTGCAGAACGCTGACTCGACTTAATCAGACCTTCCCTAAGTCCCCTCATTGGAGTCGGCAGAGTTATTCTTTCTCCACAGGTAGCCTGAAATCGACGCACAGGCACCGAGCATGAATAAAGCCTCTTCCTGGCCGACATTCGTATCAGTTGGCTCTGGGGACCCGTGCCGAATGCCAGCATCTTTTTGGTTCGTATAGTTCCAGAAGTTCTGCATCGCTTGCACGAGCTGGGGAGGCCAGAATGGGCTTTCCCTCCTCAGCTTCTTTAACGCATCCCCGAACGTTTTGGTCTTGGGGTAGAGTTTTCGTGCGACCGACTCGGCGGCGCTGATGCTGCTGTCGATGCTGCCAGTCCAATCCCCCCGGTTGATAGCCGATGCCGCTTTGCGAAAGAGGTCCTCGGCAGCGCTGAGTCCTCCCTGCTGCAATGTGTGCAGCGACTCATTCAGGGACCGTCCTTCTTCTACCGTACTTGCGGGGAATATGGTGGGAGTCCCATTGTCATGGATGACGTATGCCACCATTCCCATTTCAAAGGCCCCTTTCATTTCTTTGACTAAGTCGGCCGGACACTGAGGGTGGCGCAAGATGAACTGCACAAGATCGAAGACCTTGTTGAAAGGCCACGTCATAATGGATTGGCGTAGGCGTTCCGCGCAGCGTTCATAGTCCCACTGGTCGAGCGGCAGGTTATCCAGGTCTAGGTGTACAGCGCGAAGAATATTTTCCCAGTGCCTATCTGTGAACCTCATACTCGTCCATTCACGCTTAATTCTGACAAAAAGAACGTCCCATATTTTTGTTCTGGCCACACCGGACAATTCTCCCAACTTCAGCCGTTGAGGCATCTCCTCGTAGCCGTACGTCTGGGAGAATGTCAGCGTTCTCGGGTCCCCGTATTTAGATTTCAAGACTCCTCCTTCTTGGCTCTCTAGTGAGCTCAAGTCAGTCTGAGCGACAGGAATCACCACAGCCTCTCCTGCATCTGGCACTTCCCGGTCGTTTCCAGCGCCGGGGGTTTGGACGGACGGAGGAATACAAAGTCGCGTTGCTTCCAGCGCTCCCCGCCTCACCGTGCCAGCGCCGGCTGATCTCCACCGGCGTCATAGGTGGCACTTTCCCCCTTCCCTTCCCACCTCTTCAACGAGGCTCTGGAGATGCTCTGGGACGGCCTCTTGGTGAAACTGTTACATGGTCCCTTGGAAAGAATCGCGGTCTTGGTCCCCAGCCAAGCCGGACTGGATCTCGGCTGCAACGGACAGGGCAATGAGTAACGCTGGCATGGATATTTCTCTATCTGCCTCGGCCTGCTTTCTACCGGCGGCGGTCTTCCTCCTGACCCGTGAACCGCGCGTGGAGGCGATCTGTCCCAACCGCGGCTTTGTCCCCTAGAGGCACTGCCGGTAGCAGTCCTCGACCGTCACTAGCTATGATTCTTCCCTCTTCGTGCTCACACTAGTCTATGGGGGCTCCCCACCGGCGTCCAGATCACTTTTGTGAGGTGAGTCGTTGCTGCTTTGCGGGGTCCGGTCCCGAATTCTCCCTCTGTCGGTTTCCACATCCGGCCCGGAACTACTACTAGTAACACCTGATCGCTGGTCGTTTCATAAAGAGAACTCTAGTGGCTTGTACGTGGAAAAGTCCCTGGGGGACTGTGGAAAGGAATGCGTCGCCTACTGGGTGAGTGAGGAATCCGACAGCGTCGATGGCTCGACAATGTGGACGCCCCGCGCCGGTCCGAAATTGAGCCCCGGCCCCGGCTCCTCATTCCTTCTTCAACTCGAATCCTTCTTCAACTCGCTTCGGGACCTCTTCCGAAAGTCTTGGACGACCGCTCCGTCACCGGTCTTGGCGGGGTTCACCCCAAACTGGCGGAAGAGCCTGCCGCCGGGTCTCCGCCCTGGTGGACTTGAACGCCTGCGTTGATTCTCTGGAGCCGTGGTACGATTCGTCCCACGGCGAAGAACCCGGATCCAGAAAGGAGGAGATGCATGGGCATCTATAAAGTGAAGGATCGCCGGGGGAGGAGACGATACGTCGTCAGCAAGTACTGGCCGAACGGATCCGGTCGGCTCCGAATGTACGCCCCCAACTACCGAAGCGCACAGGCGCTTCGAACACGAATCGAGTCCAGCATCCTGGACGGCACCTGGAAGCAGCTCAAGCAGGAACTCGCCGGCGGGAAGCGCACCATCTGGACGGTACACAGCTTCTACAAGCGTTTTCTTGAGGAGTACTGCAAACCTCGCATGCGCTCCTGGCGGAGCTATGAGGGTTCGTTCAAGAGCCTCAATGCCATGCTGGGGAACATTCCCCTGAAGGAGTTCCAACGCAAGGACCTGCACCGCTACGTCGCCCAGAGGAAGGAACAAGTCAAACCGGCCACGGTGAACCGCGCCATCGCCGCCATCAGCAAGCTATTTTCCTACGCGCTGGAGTGCGGGGAAGTGGACACGCACCCGCTGATTCGGTTCCCCAAACTCAAAGAACCCAAGAAGGTCTTCCGGCCCTTGACGGTTCAGCAGTTCCGCGACCTGGTCGAGGCGGTGAACAACCCCTACCTGCAAGCCATGATCGCGGTGATCGGCGAGACGGGGATTCGAAAGGGCGAAGCCTTGTCGCTCACCTGGAAACGGGTGGACCTATCCCGGAGGCTGTTATGGGTAGAATTCACCAAGAACGACGAGACGAGGGAGCTCCCGCTCTCGCAGTACGCCACCGGATATCTGGCAGGGCTCCCACGGTACCTGAACACCTCATACGTCTTTGTCAACAGCAGGACCGGGACGAGATGGGTGAATCCCGGCAAGTCTCTATGCCGTGCTGCCGAGAGGGTGGGGTTGAAGGTTGGGTTTCACGATCTGAGGCGATTCCGTTGCAGCCACTGGCTGATGCAGGGGGTGGACGTGAGGACTGTACAGAAGCTGATGGGGCACTCGGCGATCAGCACGACCATGCGCTACGCGGGTTACGTCAGTTCGCATGCGCTCCAGAGCATTCGAGAGGCACAGGCTAACGAAGACTCACAAACGCAACCGGCAACAAACAGGCAACGGGTAAGAACCAAGAGGGAGAATTTAGAGGGGAGAATTGTGATAAACTGTTGACAATACAGGACTAATCCCCTATCTCATCTGTACAGAGTGACGGATTTCCAATCGCACGGTCTTCGTCGCCAGGTTGTCACACCGGAGTTCGGCGGTTAGGAAACCGCCGCTCCAGGAGGGGCGATTTCCAATCGCCCGGTCTTCGTCGCCACTTTGCTACACCGGAGT
>JAPPLF010000012.1 GCA_028874215.1 Acidobacteriota bacterium | reverse complement strand
TGCAAAGAAATAACTTAGATGAGATCTCTCATCCAACACGGTAAACTTGGGCTAGCACGACCTCTGACACATGATCAGGTGAAGAAGATCATCCGGAAGTGTAGTGAGGCCGGGACATTTCGGGGACTAAGCGATGCGGCATTGATCTCCTGCCTTTACTACGCGGGACTCTGGGATGTCAGAGGAGGTTGTGATCCACGTGGAGCACATCCTAGACTCCGTAGACCCGCATTTTCCCGGCGCGGAAGGTCCTGTTCATCCCTTGGTCGAAAACGGACCAAACGGGACGCGGAGAAACCGTTTTCCTGCACGGTCGTCGGGCATTCAGTTGCCTGGACCGGCTGGATAAGGGAGGCGGAAGTCACGTCGAGCCCGGTCGTCGTCGGTCTGATTACCAACCAGTACGACGGACCGCCGTCACGGAACCGAAGCGGCGTAATGATGTTCAGTCCGCCATCAGGGGACTCAAAAGCAAGACGTTGCTGGTGGAGCAGGGCAAGATGGGCTTGCCCCATGAGTTGCCCCAACATCGCCAATCCTGGAACTTTCGGCTCTTGGGACCTAAACCGGACGTGGCCACCGTGGAGACGTGGTGGAAGTCGGCCTTGTTCATCTTCGCTGCGGTAGGGCTTCCCGGCTCCTTTTTTGGTGAGGGGGCGGCGACTTCCCTTCGTTAGAGTTGCCGGCTGTTCGTCCAGACGACGGCGGCCCCGATGTTTGATCTGGTGTCGGCAGAGTTGAAGCGAATGGGCGTGGATAGTGAGTTTCACCGGACACTGCTTTTGACCGGACACGGCTCTGGTGCACCGACTTGGCGGCGCGGGGTTTTTCTCTTTTAGTGGGCCTACCATGTGCCCGGTCGGCTCACGAGAACGTTCTACTGATCATCAGGCTCCTCCAATTTAAGCCATGTGATCGCTCTCAGTCTCTCGAGAATCTTTTGCCTCACCCAGGCTTCGGAACTAAGTTTCGGGCGTGATGTGCTGTCTACATGCTTGATTGGGAATTCTCCAATTCTAGCTAGCGGCAAGTGTTTGCCCTGGAAAACCGGGGTTGCCATGTGGAGGAACTCCAAAGCGTCTCGCACTTCCTCCATTCGCCTGTACGCAAACGGCGTCCTGGGCTGGAGGGCTTGAACTCGCCTCAACAGAACTTCGTACGCCCGGATCCTGTGCATGGTAGCGAATTCCTCTGTTTGGTTTTTCCATTTGAATTCCACCGCCTTTACGTAACTCCTCACATGCTCTCTTAGCCGTTTCGTGGTGCGACACCATTCCCACAGAGTACTCAGGGCTGTGAAGCTGACAAGTCCCAACAGAATCTCGCCCACCCGAATCAAAGTCTCACCCATTCACTCCATCCTCATCGCTAACTGATTTCTGGCACACTCGCTGTGCTCGTCATGGTTCTCCATAGTAAACGCAGGCGTTGACACTAGAATCGGATCCCCCACCCGGAACAATGGGGACCGTCCTATCTTTCGCCACCACTCGTTTCTCTTTGGTGGTCTAAGTCGCTGCGAATAAATCACTTCCCCCCGTGAGGAAACCCACCCGACTGTCTCCTCAGCTCCGTTTCACTTAAAAGGGGAGCAGGATGGTTTTTTTGACTTTTGGCCAGAAGCTACCCTAGAATGAAGCTGTTATTCCATCTGGGCGATCTCGACGGGTCTTTTGTTCGGCTCTTCCGGCTTCAGTCTTGAACGTGTCGTCCTTTGGACGGCTTGGAACGTAGCGGTGCCCACACCGCGATCGCGGAGGCGCTAATGGAATTCAAGGTCGGAGAGAAAGTTGTCTATCCGAATCAGGGAGTCGGGGTGATCCAGAAGGTGATGGAGACTCGGATCGCCGGGCAACAGGCGGAATTCTACATGTTGAAGCTCACCTCCAACAATTCAACGGTAATGGTCCCCACCGCCAACGCTCTCCACGTCGGCCTTCGAAAGCTCTGCACGGTGGAGCAGTTGGACGAGCTGTTCCAGATTCTGAGAAACGAGATCGGCAAGCCGGAGTCCGATTGGAAGAGCCGCTACAAGGAAAACGTCAACAAGATGAAGTCGGGTTCCATCTTCCAGGTGGCCGAGGTGCTCAAGAATCTCTACTGCCTCAACCTGCAAAAGACCCTCTCGTTCCGCGAGAAGAAGATGTTCGATCGGGCCCGCCAGCTCGTGGTCTCGGAGATCGCCACGGTGCAGGACGAACCCGACGAGGGGGTCGCAGAGCACGTGGAGCAGATGCTCTCCTCGGCTTGCGAAGGAGCCAACCCCAGCCTCCCCTCCTGAAACCGTCCCGAGGAGGGGGGACAGTCTTGTCCCCCTCTTAAACACCGACCCGCAATCGCAGACCGGAAAGTATTCGCTCCCAAATTCCCTTTTTTCTGCCTGAATTTGTGCTGGGTGCGGCGCTGGTCCGGGCCTGTAGACAGACCCTGCGCCGGCGAGTCCGTTCCGTTCTCCGGCCGGAAATATTCCTTTCCCGGTCGCCGCGCTGCTATGATCGGCCCCATCCCAACCTGGTCCCGCTAAGGGGCGAAGCCGGAGACTTCCCATGCGCACCATGATCCCGTGCGTACTCAGTTCCCTGTTGTGGTTGGGGGCCAACCCGGCTGCCGCCCAAACGCCACCGCAGATCCTCGTGGAACGGTATCTGGCGGAGACCGATCGGAGGATGGCGAAACGTGACGTTGCCGGTGCGTCCGAGGCGATCCGGAAGATTCTCGCTCTGCAACAACAGCACGAACTCACTTTGCCGGTGGAGTTCCACTTCAAATCGGCGCAGGTGTCGTATTCCATCGGCTCGGTCCAGGCTGCCTTGAAATCGGTGAATCAATACCTCGCCGCGTTCGGCAAAGACGGCGAGTTTTATCCGGAGGCTCGGGCGTTGTTACGCGTGATCGAGGGTCCGGCGGAACGCATCCCGTGCGACGGGCAGCCGAAAGGAGTCGAGTGTTGGAGGGAGTTGTCCAATCAGCCGGGATGCCACCTTTGGGATCCGGACTACCAGCCTTACAGGACCGTGACCTGGAACGGCGAGTGTTCAGAGAGTCTGGCCCAGGGGCGGGGAACGCTCAAATGGACATGGGATCTGGATGCCAAGCCTCAGATAAAGCCGCCGGTTCTCGAGAAAAGCCACGATGTGGAGGCCGAGCGCCATGGGTACTGGGTCGAGCGCTTCGCGAACGGAGATATTCATGAAGGCTCGTATGTCCGGGGCAGACGGCACGGCCCGTGGGTGGAACGTTACCCGAACGGTGGCGTTCACGAAGGACCGTATTCTGAGGGGAATCGGCACGGGCGGTGGGTCGAGCGCTATCCGGACGGAGACGTTCATGAGGGTCCATATCGGGATGGCAAGCGGCATGGCCGGTGGGTCGAGCGCTTCGCGAGCGGACGCGTTCATGAAGGAACCTACGTCGAGGGCAAGCGGCACGGGCGGTGGGTCGAGCGCTACCCGGACAGTCACACCCAGGAAGGCCTGTACGCTGACGGGGAACCAGATGGCCAATGGGTCATTCGCCATATGGACGGGCGGATCGAGAAGAGCTTTTACGTGGGCCAAAAATTCTGGACCGGAACGGGACAAGGCCCGGTCGTGGATGGCAAGCGGCACGGCCAGTGGGTCGTTCGCGCCCCGGCAGGATTGGTCCATGAAGGTGCGTATTTGGAAGGGAAGCCGCACGGCCAGTGGGTCACGCGCTACAAGAACAAAGTTGGGGGAGGCCTGTATTTGGAAGGGAAGGCCGACGGCCATTGGGTCATTCTTTACACCAATGGGGTCGCGGAAGGCCCCTATGTGGAGGGCAATCGGCACGGGCAATGGGTCGTTCGCCACGAGAACCGAAATCTTGAGAGAGGCCCCTATGCGGAGGGGAAGAAGCACGGCCAATGGGTCACGCGCGCACCCAGTGGTTACGGGGACGCATTCAAGTACGAGTTCTATGTGGATGGAGAGTTCGTCGCACGCCGGTCACGACCCAAGACCGAGAAAGGGTCCCTTGTGGACGGCAAGAAGAAAGGCGACTGGGTTGTGCACGATGTGAACGGCAATATGGAGAAAGGCCCGTATGTGGCGGGGAAGCGGCATGGTCAGTGGGTCATTCGCGACCGGGATCGAAACGTTAAGAGTGGAGTTGACCCGCTTTCGTGGACACATCCAAAGTAAGGAAGTGAAAGGAGGAG